>DASUAK010000226.1:0-2503 GCA_035763845.1 bacterium
CGCTGTATCCGGCGCCGGCGAGCGGGCAGGGGACCGTCAGGCTTACGTTCTGGAGCTGGCGGGCCGAGGACAAGTGGGCGTACGACCGGATGATCCGGCTCTTCGAGCAGCGCAACCCCGGCATCCGGGTCGAGTTCATCCCGTTCAAGCAGACCGAGTACAACACGATCCTCTCCACCGGCCTGACCGCGGGGAAGGGGCCCGACATCATCCACCTGCGGGCCTACGGCGGCCTGGAGACGTTCAGCGCGCCGGGGTTCATCGAGCCGCTCGACTTCGAACGGGTGCCGGAGCTGCGGACGTTCTCGCGCCAGATGCTCGACGGCGCCCGCGGCCGCAAGGACGGCAAGCTCTACGGCGTGCCGTTCGCCAGCCAGTCCATCGTCATCTACTACAACAAGAAGCTGTTCACCCAGGCCGGCGTGACGGTGCCCAAGAGCTGGGACGAGCTGCTCGCCGTCGCCAAGACGTTGAAGGACAAGGGCATCCTGCCCATCGCCAACGGCGGCAAGGAGGGCTGGACGCTCGAGGTCATGGCGGGGGCCGTCCTGCCCAACTTCTACGGCGGCACGACCTTCTACGAGGCCGTGATGGCGGGCCACACCAGCTTCAAGGATCCGGCCTACACCGGATCGCTGGCCAAGATGCTGGAGCTGCGCCCGTACCTGCATCAGAACTTCATGGGCGTGGACTACGCCACGATGCAGCAGCTGTTCCTCAACGAGCAGGCCGCGATGTTCGTCGGCGGCTCGTGGGAGATCGGCTTCTTCAAGGCCCAGAACAAGGATCTCGACTTCGACGTCTTCGCCTCGCCGCCGGCCAAGGCGGGCCAGGTGCCGTGGGTCTCCTCGTTCAACGACGGCAACTACGGCGTGAACGCGAAGTCGGCGAACAAGGACGCCGCGCTCAAGTTCATCCGCTTCACCGCGACCCGTGAGTTCGGGCAGATGTTCACGGACATGCTGGCCCAGACCTCCGCGGTGCCCGGCGTCGTGATCAAGGACCCGATCCTCAAGCACGTGCAGGAGATGCAGCGCAAGGCGACGCCGTACATCATGCTGGTGGGCTTCCGCTGGCAGGCTCCCACCGGCTCGACCCTGCTGCAGAGCGCGCTGCAGGGGATGATGGCGGGGCAGAAGAGTCCGGAGCAGGTGGGCGACGAGGTCACCCGAGGCCTCAGTGCCTGGTTCGAGCAGTTCCGCGGGCGCTAGTCCGACCGGGCGGGCGGAGGCGACTCCGCCCGCCCCCACCGTCCGCCGTCCCCTCCGCCGCTCCCGGCTGAGCATGCGCGGCGCGCGGCGGCTGTGGCTGATCGTCTTCCTGGCCCCCGCCACCGCGCTGTTCGCGGTCTTCATCACCTATCCGATCCTCTCCGCGCTGGCCTTCAGCTTCTACCGGTGGGAAGGCATCGGGCGGCGGGGGTTCGCGGGGCTCGACAACTTCGTTCGGCTGTTCGCCACCTTCCCGTACTCGCAGCTGCTCGGCAACGCGTTCTGGCACAACGTGCTCGTCTTCATCCTGACGATGGTCATCCAGAACGGGATCGCCCTGGCCCTCGCCCTGCTGCTCGCGCGGGGCCCCTGGGGAACCCGGGTCTACCGGGTCATCTTCTTCCTGCCGGTCACGCTGTCGCTCGTCATCGTCGGCTTCCTGTGGGCGCTGTTCCTCAACCCGATCTTCGGCATCGTGAACAAGCTGCTGGTGGCCGTGGATCTGGCCGCGCTCGCCCGCCCCTGGCTGGGCGACGCGTCGACGGCGCTGCTCACGCTGACCCTCGTCAACGCCTGGCGGTGGGTAGGCTTCCCGACGATCGTCTTCCTGGCCGGGATCAACGCCGTGCCGGACGAGTACCTCGAAGCCGCGCGCATCGACGGGGCCGGGGAGTGGCAGGTCACGCGGCAGGTCATCTTCCCCCTGCTGGCCCCGGCGGTGACGATCATCGTCCTGCTCACCTTCATCGGGTCGTTCAACTGGTTCGAGCTGCCCTACGTCGTGCAGGGTGTCTCCGGCGGGCCGAACCGCTCGACCGACGTGCTCAGCCTGCTCTTCTACCGGATGGCGTTCGGGGAGGTGGACACGGGCCTGCAGGACATCGGCATCGGCTCGGCGATCGCGGTGCTGATGTTCGTCGTCCTCGTCACGTTCTCGGCGCTGGCCGCGGTGCTGCTGCGGCGGCGGGAGGTGGAGCTGGCGTGAACGTGAGCACGGCGCGATGGCCCTGGAAGCTCACCGTCCAGGTCATGCTCCTGGCCAACGCCGTCCTGGTGCTGGCCCCCATGGCGATCATGGGGCTCTCCGCCTTCAAGAGCACCCGCGAGATCTTCCAGAATCCCTTCGGCCTCCCCACGGTCTGGCGGGTGGAGAACTTCGTCCGCGTCTGGGTGGAGGCGCGCTTCGCGCTGTACTTCCGCAACAGCGTCGTGGTGACGCTGGTCTCGATCCTCATCATCCTCGCCTTCGGCGCGATGGCCGGCTACGCGCTCGGCCGCTTCCGCTTCCGCGG
>DASUAK010000227.1:0-2612 GCA_035763845.1 bacterium
CCGGATGTCCTCCGGGGTGACGAAGTGCCAGGTCGGTCGCATCACGTGGGTGCGCAGGATGGCGCCCGCGTTGAACGCCCGCTCGACGTCCGCGTCCCTGGCATCCTGCATGCGAAGGCCCACGGACCACTTGGCCGCCGAGTAGTCCTGCGCCTGGACGGCCCCGAGATGGGCCACGACCTCGGCCGGTGAGGCGCACTTCTCTCGCCCGAGGCGGTGGTTCGACAACCGTCCGGCGACGACATCCAGGTTCAGACGAGCGGCCTCGCGCGAGGTCACGGATCAGGGGAAGAGAGGATTGGCTGCGGGGAGAGGAGTCGAACCTCTGTCTGGGGAGTCAAAGTCCCCCGTCCTACCGCTGGACGACCCCGCAGTGCAGGACGACCGCCTCACGCCACCCTTCGATGCGGTGAAGGAGAGAGGCGCTGCGGCGGACATCAACCCTCATGGTACCATAGGAGGTGCGTCCGGTGTTTCGCCGGCGCGACTGCTCCTGCTTCGCGGCTTTCCGGATCACCTCGTCATCAACATCCCGCCCTCCGGAATCACAGCGTGGCGATGGCATCGATCTCCACCATCGCGTCCCGGGGGAGTTTGGCCACCTGGACGGTGCTGCGCGCGGGCGGCAGCTCTTTGAAGTAGCTGCCGTACTCCTCGTTCATCGGCCCGAAGTCGTTCATGTCCTTCAGGAACACCGTGGTCTTCAGCACGCGTTCGAGCGAGGAGCCGGAGGCCTCCAGCACCGCCTTGATGTTGTCGAGCGCGCGGCGGGTCTGAGTCTTGATGTCCTGGCCGACCATCTGGCCGGACCGGGGATCGAGCCCGACCTGGCCGGAGACGAAGACGAGGCCGTTCGCCTTGACCGCCTGTGAGTAGGGGCCGATGGGATTCGGGGCGTGCTCGGACTTCACCGTTTCACGTGGCACAGGGTGTCCCTCCTGAGGAAGTGGGTGACGCCTGCCGTTTTCGGCGGCGCCGCCGCGCGACTCCTGCGGGCCGAGGCGCTCGCCCACGGCCGCCGCCATCGCCGCGATCCGCCGCAGGTCGACCTCGCCGAGCAGCCCGGCGCGCCGGGCGAAGCGCAGGTAGTACCGCAGCTCGCTCAGCGCGGCCGAGACGGTCTGCAGCTCACGCCGGCCGGGCGCGCGGCCGCCGGCACCGGCTCCGTCGGACAGCAGGGAGCCCACGGTCAAGGCCGCCGAGCGCATCCGCTGGGCGAGACCGGGATCGCTCTGCATGAACTTCCAGGTGAGGCGGTAGACGTGCTGCGCGAGGTCGTCGGCGTGCTGCCGGGCCTCCGTCCCCTGCGTCGGCACTGCCTGGATGGACACACGGCCAGTATCCCGCCCGGGGCGGCCGGGGTCGCGCCCCCGTGGACAGAAGGCGACGATCGGGAGCCGGGTGGCGCAGCGGGCGGGATGGGTGGCGCGGTCAGGCGGTGGCCGACGCCCAGCCGATGCGGGCGCGGAAGGCGCGCACCTCGGCGGCCTGGATGTCGGCGCGGTACGAGGAGCGCACGAGGGGACCGGACTCGACGTACTTGAAGCCCTTGGCCAGCCCGATGCGCTGCAGCTCTGCGAACTCCTGCGGGGTGTAGTAGCGATCGATGGGATGGTAGTCGGGGCCGGGCCGCAGGTACTGCCCGAGGGTGAGGATGTCGCAGTCCGCGGTGCGCAGGTCGTCCATCGTGCCGAGGACCTCGTCCCAGTTCTCGCCCATCCCGAGGATGACCCCGCTCTTCGTGAAGGAGGTGTACCCCCACTCCTTCGCCCGTTGGAGCAGGAGCAGCGACCGCTCGTAGTCGCCCCCGTGGCGTACCACCTTGAAGACCCTGGGCACCGACTCGATGTTGTGGGCGAAGATCTCCGGGCCCGCCTCCAGGACGGTGCGCAGCGCCGCCCCGTCGCCTTTGAAGTCAGGGGTCAGGACCTCGACGGTGCAGTCGGGGCTGGCCTCGTGGAGGCGGCGGATCAGCGCCGCGTACACGCCCGCGCCGCCGTCGGCCAGGTCGTCGCGATTCACGGAGGTGATCACGGCGTGGCGCAGGCCCATCGCCGCCACGGCGCCGGCCACGCGCTCGGGCTCGGCGAGATCGAGCTCGGTGGGCAGCCCGTGGGCGATGGCGCAGTACGCGCAGTTACGGGTGCAGAGGTTGCCGAGGATGAGGAACGTCGCGGTGCGGCGGTGCCAGCACTCCCCGATGTTCGGGCAGCGCGCTTCCTCGCAGACGGTGTGCAGCGTCTGCGTGCGCATGATCCCGAGCAGCTCACTGTAGTTCTCGCCGGCGGGCAACTTCGCCTTGAGCCACTCCGGCCGGCGGGTGATCTGGGTGCTCATCGTCAAAAGTCCGTCAGCGCCGCGTCGCCCCCGGCGAAGCCTTCCAGCTTCGCCTTGATGCGGTTCAGGAACTGCACGGCCGTCGCTCCGTCGAAGATGCGGTGGTCGAACGACAGTCCCAGGTGCATGATATCACGGATGGCGATGGCGTCGTCCCGCACCACCGGCCGCTTCACCGCGGCGTCGGTGGCCAGGATCGCGGCCTGGCCGGGCACGACGATCGGCATCGACCAGATCGAGCCGAAGACGCCCGGGTTGGTGATGGTGAAGCTCCC
>DASUAK010000228.1:0-4711 GCA_035763845.1 bacterium
AGGTGGGTGCGCTGGGCGCGCTCGCGATGATGTTCCTCATCCTGGCCCGGTTTATGCTCCGCCGGATGGAATATCTGGCACGGCGCGAAGGGCGCCTGAGCCTGCGCTTCTGATGGCGCGCGAGCCGGCCGCCCGGTCAGCACGCGCCTCCGCCCCACGGTCCGGCAGTGCGTCCGCACGCTGGTGGCGCACGCTCCGGATCGCCTACTGGCTGGGCTGGCAGATCGAGACGAACTGGACGGATCCGCTGCTCTTCTTCATCTACTCGCTGGCCAAGCCGCTGGGCGGGGTGCTCATCCTCGTGTTCATGTACTTCGTCGTGGCCCGCGGGGGGCAGGGGCCGCTCCTCGGCTTCTTCGTCGTGGGCACGGCGCTGTGGCCCTTCGTGCTCCGGGGCATGATGGGCATCGCCTGGGGATTGATCAGCGACCGGGAGCACTGGAAGACGCTGCGCTACATCTACACGTCCCCCATCCCATACCGGGCGTACCTCATCGGACGGTCTCTCGCCCAGGCGACGTCCGCGCTGGCCCCCGCCGTGATCACGCTGGTCTTCGGCCGCTACGTCCTGGGCGTGCCGCTCCATCTGGCGACCATGAACGCCCAGTACTCGGCCGCGGCCCTGGTCGTCGGGCTCGCCGGCATCGTTGCCCTCGGCATGGTGGTGGTCAGCGCCGCGATGCTGATCTCCGGGGAGGCCTGGCGGATGCCGGAGGCGGTGGGGGCGGCCCTGTACCTCGTCACCGGCTCCATCTTCCCCGTGACCACGCTGCCCGGACCGCTCCAGTCCATCGCGCAGATCTTCCCCCTCACCTGGTGGCTGGAAGCGATGCGCCGCGGGCTGCTCGGCGCGACGACGGTGAAGTCCTTCCCCTGGGCCACCGACGCGCAGGTGCTGCTCTATGAGGTCCTCGTCACGGCCGCCTGGACTCTCGTCGCGGCGCTCATCTTCGGCGTGGCCGAACGCCGGGCGCGCGTCCTCGGCATCCTCGATCAGGAGTCCGCATACTGACGGAGCCTCGGTGGACGTCGAACGCCGGCAGCTCACCGCGCCCGCGGAGTAGTCTCCGCTAGCGCGCGTCCAGCCGGTGCAGCCCCGCCTCGCGGGCGGCCCTGATCGCCGACGCGTACTCCTCGGGAAGGATCGGGCGGTCGATAGCGGCGTAGCGCGGGCTGCGGCCGACCTGGCCCGCCGGGCGGTACTGGGCCATCACGTTGACGTAGGTGTCCGTTCCCAGAGTCTGCGCGATCCACCCCATGATCTGCCGGGTGTCGTCCGCCGCGCCCGGCATCACGAGATGCCGGAGCAGCACGCCGCGCGCGGCCAGCCCATAGCGGTCGATGACCAGCGGCCCCACCTGCCGGTGCATCTCCGCGATCGTTCGCCGCGCGACCTCCGGGTAGTCCGGGGCCTTGAGGTACACGCGGGCGGTCTCCCGCTCCCAGTACTTGAAGTCCGGCATGTAGATGTCCACGATCCCGTCGAGCAGATGCAGCGAATGCAGTGAGTCGTAGCTGCCGGTGTTGTAGACGAGCGGCAGGCGCAGGCCCATCTCAACCGCGAGCGGCAGCGCCTCGAGGATCTGGGGGACGACGTGCTCGGGGGTGACGACGTTGATGTTGTGGCAGCCCCGCTCCTGCAGGGCGAGCATGATCCCCGCCAGCTCGCGCGGGGTCACCTCGCGCCCCGCCTTCTGCTGGCTGATCTCGGCGTTCTGGCAAAAGGCGCAGCGCAGGTTGCACATCGAGAAGAAGATCGTTCCGCTGCCGTTCCATCCGCGCAGGCAGTCTTCTTCTCCGAAGTGCGCGAAGGCGCTGCTGACGAGCGCGAAGCGGCCGATCTTGCAGAACGACCAGTGATCGGCCAGGCGGTCCACGCGGCAGCGGCGCGGGCACACCTCGCAGGACCGCAGCATCTCGAGGCCGGCCTCCGCACGGCGGCGGAGCTCCGTGCGATCGAGGCGGAGATAGGCGGGCGCTTCCACGCTACCAGACCCCGGGGATCAGCCGGTAGCGCACGGTCCGGCAGTAGTCCGCGTAGCCGTCGAGGTCCCGCCGCAGAACCTGCTCCTCATTGCGGATCCTGGCCACGAGCAGCGCCGGGAACAGCGCTGCCGGCAACAGCGCCCAGTACGACCCCAGGGCCAGCGGGGCGAACCCGTAGATCAGGACCGTGGCCGAGTACAGCGGATGGCGGATGACCGCATACGGCCCCGTGCTGATCACGCGCTGGCGCTGCTCGACCTGCACGGTGCGCGCGGCGTATTCGTTCGCCCTGAGGGTGAGGACGAAGAGGAAATACCCCAGCAGGATGGCGGCGTCGGCGGTGACGACGAGCCAGACGGGCACCGATGACCATCCGAACCGCCGGTCGAGTCCGGGGAGAAGGAAGGAGGCGAAGAGCACCGCGATGGAAAGGGCGATGATCCTCTTCTGCTGGGGTTCCCGCTCCCTCATCTCCATCCGGCGCTGCAGCAGCGCAGGGTTGTGCCTGAGGAGATAGGCTCCGAAGATGGTCACCGGGAGGAACAGGACGGTCATGAAGACCCAGGCTTCCCAGTAGCGGAGCGTTCCTGCCGGCAGGAAGAGCACGACCCCGAAGACCAGCACGCTTGCCAGCAGTCGCTCGATCACCAGCCTTCGCAATCGATGCGGATGCATCTCTGTCCCTGCGTCTCGTGGCATCCACTTCCATCATATCCCTCCGTCAGCGCCCCACGGCCGGACTGCGTACGTGCGGGGAGGCGGGCTCGCGAACGGCTCCATCCTGGCGTCCACGAGCCCTTAGACTGTGGACCCTTCGAGCGGGGGTGGACAGCGCCTACCGAACAGGGCGAGAATAGGAAGACCGATGGACCTGCAGGCGTTCCATCCGCTCATTGCCCGCTGGTTCGCGACCCGTCTCGGTGAGCCGACCGTCCCGCAGGCCGAGGGCTGGCAGCACATCGCTGAGGGGCGCGACACGCTCATCGCCGCGCCGACCGGTTCCGGCAAGACGCTGGCCGCTTTCCTCTGGTCGCTGAACACCCTGGTGACCGCGGCGGCGGAGGGCGAGCTGCCCGACGAGACCCTCACCGTCTACGTCTCCCCGCTGCGCGCCCTGGCCAACGACATCCAGAAGAACCTCCTCGAGCCGCTGGCCGAGATCAAGGCTCTGGCCGCGGAGGCGGGGATCGACCTCCGGGACATCCGGGTCGCCGTCCGGACAGGCGACACGCCGACGCGCGAGCGGAACCAGATGCTGCGCCGGCCGCCGCACATCCTCATCACCACCCCCGAGTCCCTCTACATCCTGCTCACGGCGGAAGGGAGCCGCCGCTTCCTGCGCACGGCGAAGGCGGTGATCGTGGACGAGATCCACGCCGTGGCAGGCGACAAGCGGGGCAGCCATCTTGTCCTCACCCTGGAGCGATTGGACCGGCTGGCCGGGCGGCGCCTGCAGCGCATCGGGCTTTCCGCCACCCAGAAGCCGGTCGATGAGATCGCCCGGCTGCTCATCGGGACGCACCGCCGGACCGCGCAGGGCGGACCGGACTGCGCCGTCGTCGACGTGGGGCACCGCCGCGAGTGGGACCTCAGCATCGAGATCCCCGATCAGCCGCTGACCCACGTCGCCACCCACGAGCTGTGGGCGGAGATCTACGACCGCATCGTCGGCCACGTGCGCGCGCACCGCACCACGCTCATCTTCGTCAACACCCGGCGGCTGGCCGAGCGGGTGGCGCACAACCTGACCACACGGCTGGGCGATGCGGCGGTGGCCGCGCACCACAGCAGCCTCTCGAAGAAGACGCGCCTGGAGGCGGAGCGCCGGCTCCGGGCCGGCGAACTGCCGGTGATCGTGGCCACGGCCTCGCTGGAGCTGGGCATCGACATCGGCCACGTCGACCTGGTCATCCACGTCGGCGCGCCGCGCTCGATCGCCACCCTGCTGCAGCGCATCGGCCGCTCCGGCCACTGGCTGGGCGCCATCCCGAAGGGGATCGTCGTGCCGCTGACGCGCGACGAGCTGGTGCAGTCCGCGGCCGCAGTGCGGGCGGTGCGCGCAGGCGCGCTCGACCGCATCCTCATCCCCGAGAAGCCGCTGGACGTGCTGGCCCAGCAGATCGTCGCCACCGCCGCCGGCGAAGAGCTGCGTGAGGAAGAGCTGCTGGCGCTCGTGCGCAGCGCCTATCCGTACCAGAACCTGACCGAGGGGGAGTTCGAGCAGGTCCTGTCGATGCTGGCCGACGGCATCGCCGACCGGCGGGGGCGTGCCGGGGCCTTCCTGCACCGCGACCGCATCCACGGAGAGCTGCGGGCCCGGCGCGGCGCCCGGCTGGCGGCGATCACTTCGGGCGGTGCCATCCCGGACATCGCGGACTACGACGTTCTCGAGGATCCCTCCGGCACCTTCGTCGGCAAGGTCAACGAGGACTTCGCCGTCGAGAGCATGGCCGGGGACATCTTCCTGCTCGGCAACACCTCCTGGCGCATCCGGCGGATCGAGTCCGGCCGTGTGCGGGTGGAGAACGCGCACGGCCAGCCGCCCAACATCCCCTTCTGGACCGGGGAGGCGCCGGCCCGGACGCGCGAGCTGTCCGATGCCGTCTCAGAGCTGCGGGAGGCGGTGGCGGCCCGCCTGTCCGACCCCTCCGCGGCGCGGCGATGGCTCATGGAGGAAGCCGGCCTGAGCGAGGGCGCGGCGGATCAGCTCGTCGCCTACTTCCGG
>DASUAK010000229.1:0-5970 GCA_035763845.1 bacterium
ACCCTCTATGGCCATGCCTCCCGCCTGCTGGTCAGCGCGGGGCAGACGGTTGTGGCCGGACAGGAGATCGCGCGGGTGGGGTCCAGCGGCCTCTCGCAGGGTCCGCATCTGCACTTCGAGATCCGGCTCGGCGGCCGGCCGGTGGATCCACTGCGTGGGACTGAGCGGGCGGTATCGGCGGCGTCCCGCCCGGCCTTCGCCCGGTCGAAGCCGGCGCCCGGGGGGGCGTACTACGTGCAGGTCGGGGCGTTCCGCCTCGCCGAGAACGCCCGAACCCGGGTGCGAGAGGTGGGCCTGGCGGGCTTCGAGGCCGTGATCACGCGGACGAGCAGCCTCTACCTCGTGCGGCTGGGAGGCTACCCCGACCGGGGCTCGTCGGATCGAGCGGTGGGCGATCTCCGAGCTCTGGGCTTCGAGGCGTTCGTCACGCGCTGATCCTCGAGCGGGCGCCGCAGCATGGTGCCCACGCCGGTCTCCTCGGCCAGCTTCCGCAGCGTCTCCTCGTCGGGCTCCCGCACCGCAAGGTCCGGCTTCGCCGCGAACGGCACGGTCAGGGGCAGCGCCAGCTTCTTGTTGAGCAGGATGCGCTCCCGCATCGCGCTCAACCGTGAGTCCGGCTCACCGTCGGTTCCCGCCAGCAGGTCCTCCACGGTCCGGTGGCGCTTGAGCAGCGCGGCCGCGGTCTTGGGGCCGATGCCCCGGACGCCGGGGATGTCGTCGGAGACATCCCCCACGAGCGCCTTCAGGTCGGCGACCTGCTCCGGCGTGACTCCGAAGGCGGCGCGCACGCCCGCCAGGTCCACCGTCTGCATCTCGCTCACGCCCCGCATGGGGCGGAGAACCAGCACGCGCTCGCTGACAAGCTGGTAGAAGTCGCGGTCGCTGGTGACGATGCGGATCGGCCATCCTCCCATCCGCCGCACCAGCGTGGCCAGCACGTCGTCCGCCTCGTAGCCGCTCTCGAGGAAGGCGTGCGCGCCGAGCGCCCGCACGAAGCGTATCGCGTAGGGGATCTGGCGCTTGATCTCCTCCGGATGCTCGTAGTGGTTGATCTTGTAGTCCGGGTCGAGCGCGTGCTTCAGCAGCGGCGGGTCCGCGGTGAAGGCCACGGCCATGTGCGTGGGCGCCAGGTTCGTGCGGAGGGTCCACAGCATCCCGGCGAAGCCGTAGAGGCCGTTGGTGGGCAGGCCCCTCGGACCGGTCATGGAGGGGATGGCGTGCGCGGCGCGATACAGGAGGCCGTCGCCGTCCACCAGGAGCAGCAGGCGCGGCGCGGCCGCGGGGTTGGTACTCAATCCGACCAGGTGGACCGCAGCCGGACGTCGACCAGATGCAGCGAGATGAGGATGGCCTGCGGCGAGCCGAGGAATACGGAGGCGGCGCCGTCGGGCGGGAGATCGAGCTTCACGCGCACGGGCTTGAACCACTCGATGAAGGGATCGAAGACCAGGACGTTCGCCTCCGCGGTGACCAGCGCCACCGGCAGGCCCGGCCCATCGGCGCGCACCGTCAGCAGTCCGAACTGCACGCTGCCGTGCAGCTCGATCAGGTTCGGCAGGTGGTCGCGGTACAGCGAAACGTCCACGCCGCGTCGGGCGGAGGCAAGAGGCGCCCCGGCGCGCGGCCGGGAGACCTGCACCACGTACTCGCGGATGAGCGTCCGGGTTAGAGGCACCGGGATCGTGAAGCGCTCCGTCTGGCCGGGACGGACCTCCCAGGGAATGCCGTCACTTCCCGTAGCCACGAGGTCGCCCGCCGGCCCGTAGGCCGTCGCGTCGATCACGAGAGGGACGAGGGACTGATGACTGCCGTTCAGGACCCGCCCGGTGATGATGAGCGAGCGACCCTCCAGGGCGTGGGAAACGTCGGTGAGAATGATCGGCGAAGGAGCAGGCGGAGCGGCGTAGCCGGCGCCTCCGAGGGACACCACCGTGACGAAGACGAACCCTGCCGCCAGCGCCCCGCGCATCGCCGACTCCCCCTTCTGCTACCTTCTTCCTCCATAGAGAACGTAACCCTGCGCCGGTGTGTGCCCGCTACGGGCCCAGGACGAGCGCTGCGGGACTGACCCGTCCTGCGCGGATGGTGACCGGGATCGCCGTTCCCGCGGGCGCTCCGGCCGCCGCCAGAGTATAGTTGCCGGGCGCCAGATCGACGAAGCCGATCCACCCCGTTCCGGTGGTCAGATGCGATGCGACGAGGCGGCCGTCGGTGTCGTAGAGCGCAACCATGACTTGATCGGCCGGGGTCCCGTCGGCCCTCACCACGGCGCCGTGGAGATGGCCGGCTTCGGGGACGAGCTTCCAGGGCATCGGCGGCACCGGGACAGGCGTCGGGAACACCGGCACGCGGGTCTGCCCGAGATCGACCTCGCGCAGGACGTCGAAGGTCCGAAAGGTGGTAAGGGCCCGGGCCAGCTCATCGCGCGCCGCCTCCGGTGTCCGGCGGCGCTGCTCCACGAGCATGTCCGGCGTCCGGTAGGAGAATCCGACCCATCCGGCAGCCGGCCGCTCGCCCGGGTCGGGGAAGAGGGCGCGCCGGATCTGGGCCACGTTCTCCTCCACCGAGTTGGCGTACAGGGCCGTACCGATCGCCGCCTGCCTGCGGTGCTGCTGCGTCCGAATGAAGCGGTTCCACGGATCGAACTGGGGGCCCTGACCGGGGGGCGGGAGCACCTCCCGGCGATAGTTCATCGGGATGTTCAGATCGAGGATGCCCTCCTCCATCCAGAGGCGCCAGTCCTGGAGGACCTCGCCGTACGTGCGGGTCTGCGTCCACGCCTCCGGACCGGCCGGCGGCGTCCCGTAGGTGATCGTGTCGGCGCTGATCCGGACGAGCGGCTTGATCGCGTAGGACTCCAGGTAGATGCGGCGCACGATACCGGTGATCTGCTCACGCCGCCAGGCCGTCCACTGCGGATCGGTGGGAGCCGGTACGTCGGTGCGGCCGGTGAGCGCCCGGAAGCGGGCGAGGGCCACGGGATTGTAGCCCCAGCTCGGGACGTTCTCGCCGAGGTTGTAGTCCGGATAGCGGATGAAGTCGAGGTTGATGCCGTCCACGTCGTAGGCGCGCACGATGCTGAGGACCATGCGCACGACGTAGTCCGCGGCGGCGGGATGGCCGGGATCGAAGAAGTACAGGTTGCCCCCGCGCACGGCGCCGTCGTACCGGCGCATGAGCCAGCTCTCCGGCTCGGGGGCGGAGGGTCCGTGCGCATGGAAGACGTGGCCCGGATCCTGCGGCGGGGTGTCGGGCGCCCACATGATTCCGGCGTTGAGCCAGGCGTGCACCTCCAGCCCCGCGGCGTGGGCGTTCTCGATCAGCGTCTGCAGCGGGTCGAAGGGCTCGGGATCGATCTCCGCTTCCGTGCGCGGCATGATCGAGCGGCTGCACAGGCAGTCCGCCCGCCGCGTCACCTGGGCGACGATGGCGTTGAGGTGGGCCGCCTTCGTGTCGGCGATCAGCTGGTCGATCTGGGCCTCGGTGTAGAGGCCCGGTCCGAAGCTGTCCACCCAGTAAGCGCGGAACTGCGGCTCGCCTGCGCTCTCCTGCCCCATGGCCGGTCCTCCCGTGAGACGTCCAAGGAGCGTCAGCAGCGCCAGCGCGCACAGGGTCCGGGTCATGGGCGGCTGCTAGCCGAGCAGCCCCCACTGCCGCAGGTGCTCCAGCACGCGCTGCACGTTGCGCTGCCGCGCCTCCGCCGTCTTCAAGGCGGTGTGGTAGGCCAGGATGTCCTTGCGGTCTGAGGGTTTGGCGCGGCGGAAGGCGTTCCACGCCCCCGCGTCGCGGAGCCCGCGAGCCAGATCGATGGGGACCGGCAGGTCGCGGGGCGCGTTGTCGATCTCCAGGGTGATCCGTACGCGGTCGCCCACGCCGACGCCCGTGCTCCTGCGCATCGTTCCGTTCACGAAGAGTCTGTGGCGGCCCTCACCGACCGGCACCAGCGTCGCGCGGAAGGCGAAGCGGTTGATGCGCCCCTTTACCGGGATGTAGCCCCGGCGGCCCAGGGCCCGGCTCACCCGCATCGGAATGTCCACGTACGGGTTCAGGGCGGTCTTGTGGATGGGTGCCGAGAACGTCTCCATCATGGACAACGATACGCTGTACGGGCCCCCGCCCTCAACCCTGGAGATGTCTCACCTCGGGCAGATCGTTGTCGTCCGCCGCGTGCTCGGGACCTGGGCCGGATAGGGGGGTTCCCGGGCCGGCAGCGCGAAATCAGCCCCTGTATGAGCCGCGCGGCCACGTCGCGAGACTGGCTGGTGCTGGCCGGCTTCATCGCCCTCTGTCTCGGGGCGGGGGCCGTCGGGTCGTGGTTCACGATGCCGGCGCTGGACGTGTGGTACGCGGCTCTGCGCAAGCCTTCTTGGAATCCCCCGAACTGGGTCTTCGCTCCGGTCTGGACCGCGCTGTACCTCACCATGGCCGTGGCCGCCTGGATGGTCTGGCGGCGCGCGGGAGTTGGGGCGGCGCGGACCGCGCTCATCCTCTTCGCCGTTCAGTTGATCCTCAACGTGGCCTGGTCGGCTCTGTTCTTCGCCCTGCGCAGCCCAGCTCTCGGCGTCGCCGGCATCGTCGCGCTTTGGGCGGCCCTCGTCGCCACGATCGTCTCGTTCGGGCGGATCAGCGCCGGGGCGGCCTGGCTCATGATCCCGTACCTCGTCTGGGTGACGTTCGCGGGCGCGTTGAACGTCGCCGTCTGGCGGCTGAACGCGTGAGCGGAGGATGAGGCATGGCCGACTTTGAGCAGCTCGGCGTCTTCTACCTCGGGCGGTCCTACGATCTGAAGCGCGGGGCGTCCACGGACAGCCTCCTCCTCTACGACTCCAGGGACCTGGTCACCCATGCGGTGTGCGTGGGGATGACCGGCAGCGGGAAGACCGGGTTGTGCACCTGTCTGCTCGAGGAGGCGGCGCTCGACGGCGTGCCGGCGATCGCGATCGATCCGAAGGGCGACCTGACCAACCTCCTGCTGACCTTCCCGAATCTGGCCCCGGCCGATTTCCGTCCCTGGGTGAACGAAGACGATGCGCGCGCGAAGGGGATGTCTCCCGAGGACTTCGCCCGGCAGCAGGCGGAGCTCTGGAAGAAGGGACTGGCGGCCTGGGGGCAGGATGGTGACCGGATCCGCCGCCTGCGCAGCGCGGCGGAGTTCGCCGTGTACACACCCGGCAGCACCGCCGGCATCCCCGTGTCCATCCTGGCCTCGTTCGCCGCGCCGCCCGCGGTCGTGCGGGACGACCCCGAGCTCCTCGCGGAGCGGGTCGGCACCACGGCGACCAGCCTGCTCACGCTGCTAGGCGTGGACGCGGATCCGATCAAGAGCCGGGAGCACATCCTCCTCTCCACGATCCTGGACGCGGCCTGGAAGACGGGCCGCGACCTCGACCTCGCCGCGCTCATCCAGCAGATCCAGACGCCCCCGGCCGGCCGCATCGGCGTGATGGATCTGGAGACGTTCTATCCGGCGAAGGACCGCTTCGAGCTGGCCATGCGGGTGAACAGTCTCCTCGCCGCGCCGGGATTCGCCTCCTGGCTGTCCGGGGAGCCGCTCGACGTGGGCAGCCTCCTCTACACGCCGCAGGGGAAGCCCCGCGTCGCGGTGATGTACATCGCCCACCTGAGCGACGCCGAGCGGATGTTTTTCGTCTCGCTGCTCTTGAACCAGGTGCTCGGCTGGATGCGGACGCAGTCGGGCACGACCAGCCTGCGCGCCGTCTTGTACATGGACGAGATCTTCGGCTTCTTCCCGCCGGTCGCCGCCCCGCCGTCCAAGGCGCCGCTGCTCGCGCTGCTGAAGCAGGCGCGGGCCTTCGGCCTCGGGGTGGTCCTCGCCACGCAGAACCCGGTCGACCTCGACTACAAGGGCCTCTCGAACGCCGGGACCTGGTTCCTCGGCCGCCTGCAGACCGAGCGCGACAAGGCCCGGGTCCTCGAAGGGCTGGAGGGTGTGGCCGCGGCGGGCAAGGC
>DASUAK010000230.1:0-3368 GCA_035763845.1 bacterium
GAACTTCGTCCGCGTCTGGGTGGAGGCGCGCTTCGCGCTGTACTTCCGCAACAGCGTCGTGGTGACGCTGGTCTCGATCCTCATCATCCTCGCCTTCGGCGCGATGGCCGGCTACGCGCTCGGCCGCTTCCGCTTCCGCGGCAACGACTTCCTGTACCTCTACTTCCTGAGCGGCCTGATGCTGCCGATCCGCCTGGGGATCATCCCGCTGTTCATCCTGATGCGCAACCTGGACCTGCTCGACTCGCACTGGTCCCTGATCCTCACCTACGCCGCCTCGGGGCTGCCCAGCGCGGTCTTCATCCTCACCGGCTTCTTCCGCGCCCTGCCCACGGACCTCGACAGCGCGGCGCGGATCGACGGGGCCGGGGAGTGGCTGATCTTCCGCCGCGTCATGCTGCCCCTCGTGCGGCCGGCCCTCGTCATCGTGACCATCTACAATGTCATCCCGATCTGGAACGACTTCTTCTTCCCGCTGGTCTTCATCCAGACCGACCGGCTGAAGACGCTGCCGCTGGGGATGACCGTCTTCTTCGGCCAGTACTACACCGACTGGGCGCTGCTGTTCGCGGGGCTCACCCTGGCGGCGGTGCCGGTCATCTTCCTGTACGTGCTGCTCTCCCAGCATTTCATCCGCGGTCTCACGGCCGGGGCGGTGAAGGGATGAGCGTGGACCGGCTGCGCGGGGGCTTGGTCGTCTCCTGCCAGGCGCGCGCCGGCCACCCGCTCCATGACACGGGCGTCATCGCGGCCCTCGCCCAGGCCGCGGTCGCCGGCGGGGCCGCCGGGCTGCGGATCAACGGGGAGGCCGATGTCCGCGCGGTGCGCGAGCTCGTCGGCAACATCCCCATCATCGGCATCCGCAAAGTCTGGACGCCGGGCGTCCCCGTCTACATCACGCCCTCGTTCATCGACGCGTCGGCCGTCGCCGCGGCCGGGGCGGACATCATCGCCGTCGATGCCACCGGCCGCCTCCGGGCCGGCGGAGAGCGCCTGGAGACGCTGATCCCGCGCATCCGGTCGGAACTCCGCAGGCCGGTGATGGCCGACGTCGCCACCTTCGAAGAAGGCGAGCGCGCAGCGCATCTCGGCGCCGACCTCATCGCGACCACGCTCTCCGGATACGTTGGGCCGGGCCCCGTCCCCGACGCGCCGGATCTGGAGCTGGTCCGCCGCCTGGCCCGCGGACTCCGGGTGCCGGTGGTGGCCGAGGGGCGGTACCGGACGCCGGAGCAGGTGCTGGAGGCGTTCCGCGCGGGGGCGCATGCGGTCGTGGTCGGGCGCGCGATCACCGACGCCCTGGCCATCACGCGGAGCTTCGTCGAGGCCCTGAAGGGTCTCCGGGGGTGAGCGCGCGTACGATCGTCCTGGGGATCGACGGCGGCGCGTCCTCGACGACGTGCGTCGTCGCCGGCGCTGACGGCCGCGTCCTCGGCGTGGGGCGCGGAGGGCCGATCGATCACCTCTACCGGGCGGATGGGCGCCGGCGGACGAGCCGGGCGCTCAAGGAGGCGATCGGCGCTGCCCGGCGCGCGGCGCGTCTGGGCCGCGGCGAGCGGGTGGCGGCCGTCGCGGCGGGCCTCACGGGCCTGGAGCCGCAGTCCGCCGCGTCGCGTCACGCGGTGCGCATCATCAGCAGACTGCTGCCGGCCCGGATCGTGCGGGCCACCTGGGATGCGGAGATCGCCTTCCTCGGCGCGGGGGGAGGACGGCCGGGGGTGATGGTGATCGCCGGGACCGGCTCGGTGGCGCTGGGCCGGAGCGCCGCCGGAATGACCGCCCGGGCGGGCGGCTACGGGTTCCTCATCGACGACGCCGGCGGCGGGGTGAGCATCGGCGCCGCTGGGCTTCGGGCGGTCCTCGGCGAGGCGGACGGCCGGGGGCCGGTCACCGCGCTCAGCGCGATGATCGCCAGGCGCCTGGGCGACTGGCCGGCCATCAGGGCGCGGGTGTATGGTGAGGGCGGCGGGCGTCCGCTCCTCGCGTCGCTGGCGCCGCTCGTGAACGACGCGGCGCGCCGGGGCGACGGGGTGGCGAGGGCCATCCTGGCCGACGCGGGAAGATCGCTGGGAGCTCTCGCGCTCGCGGTGGCCCGGCGGCTCGGCATGCGCGGGAGGAGCTTCGATCTCTATCTCGTCGGCGGGATCTTCGAGATGGGGCCCGCCGTGATCGGGCCGCTCCGAAGGGCGGTGCGGGACGGGGCGCCGCGCTGCCGGATCCGCCGGCCGCGGTTCCCGCCGGTCGTGGGAGCGGCGCTGATGGCGCTCGAGGCGGCGGGGGTCGCCGTCACCCCAGCCGTCCTGCGGAATCTGCGGGGAACGGATACGGCATCTTCGGCGAGGAGGCGGCAGAGATGACCACACAGGCCGTGGGGACAGGAACGGCGGGGGCGGCATACCCGCTGCGGTTCGAGATCCAGTATCCGGGGCAGCTGTCGCGGGGGCTGCTGTTCGTGAAGTGGATCCTCGCCATCCCGCACTTCCTCATCGTCAGCGTGCTGGGGAACCTGCAGGGCGTCCTCACGCTGATCGCCTTCTTCGCGATCCTCTTCACGGAACGCTACCCGCGCGAGCTGTTCGACTTCTACGTGAAGTGCACGCGCTGGGCCGCCAACGTGACCGCGTACGCCGGCCTCTTCCGCGACGAGTACCCGCCGTTCGGCTGGGACGAGGGCCAGTATCCGCCGGTGACGTACACGGTGGACTACCCGGAGCATCTGTCGCGCGGGCTGATCTTCGTGAAGTGGCTGCTGGCGTTCCCGCACTACGTCGCGATCGGCGTGATGTTCGTGATCGCCTGCGTCGCCTGGATCGTGGCCGGATTCGCCATCCTGTTCACGGGGCAATTCCCGCGCGGGATCTTCGACTTCATCGTCGGCGTCCTGCGCTGGAGCTACCGGGTCCAGGCCTACGTCAGCCTGCTGCGGGACGAGTACCCGCCCTTCACGACGGAGTGACGGGAGGCCTCAGTCGGGGCGCATGACTGCGAAACCGGCGGCGTGAGCGGCTTCGGCAAGCTGGAAGACATCGCCGGCCGTGACGCCGGCTCCGGTTGACCCGGGAGGTCAGGCAGAGAGCTTCCTCACGAGGCGGTCACGGCGCAGCCGGAGCCGTTGGAGGACCGCCGGCGGCAGACACCGGGCCTCGCCCAGGGCCTGATCTGTGCACATGAGGGCCTGGCGGGGATCGCGCAGCGCCCACTCCCAGATCATGGCCAGACGCTCCAAAACGAGCCGGCGGGGCAGCACCGCGGTCTGGAACTCTCCATCCCAGAGCTCGAGCAGGGCGGGGATCTCCCTCCGCCGGCGGTAGTGCCGGGCCAGGGCGGTGACGGTGCGACGCCTGACGCCGGGGTCGCGGACCTCCGCG
>DASUAK010000231.1:0-4908 GCA_035763845.1 bacterium
GGCACTATCCTTGGGGTCGCCCCCACTGGGCATTACCCAGCGCCCTGCCCTTTGGTGCCCGGACTTTCCTCTGCCGGTCATCCGCCATACGATGCGGAGCCCGCAGCGACTGCCCGGCCTGCTCCCGCGTCATCTTACCACTTGCAGCACGCTCACTCAACCGCGCCGGGCGTGAGGCGGATGCGGATCCGCTCCTCCTTGGGCACGGGGCGGTTCGCGGCGCGCAGCAGCCGCACTTCTTCCAGGATCGCCGCCCGCGCCCGCTCGAGCGCTTCGGAGCGGGTCTTGCCCTCCACCTCGATACCCAGCGCGGGCACGCGGGCGAAGAAACCTGGCCCTCCCGGCTCGACGAGGGCCGAGAACTCCATCGCGGTCTCCGGCGGCGAGGCGGCGTCGAGGGCGCGGTTGGCCAGCGCGTCGGCGGCGGCGTTCTCGCCGCGGGGGATCTTGGTCACGAGGTACCGCTCGAACGAGGTGAGCAGGCGGTTGGCTTCGAGATACAGGGGGCTGAGGTCGGGGCTCTTTACCTTGTACTCGCGCTTGAGCTGCCGTACGAGCAGCTCGCTGTCGGAGCGCACCTCCACCGCATGCGCCCCGCGGGTCTTCGCTTCCTCGAGGGCGCGGATCAGCGCCCGGTATTCGGCGACGTTGTTGGTCGTCCGGCCGATGACCTCGCCGATCTCGCCGACGATGCGGCCGCCGTCCTTGATGACGATGCCGATCGCGGCCGGCCCGGGGTTGTCGCGGGCCGCCCCGTCGATGTAGAGGACGAGCGGCCCGGCCTTACGCGCCCTGGACATAGAGGATCCGGCCGCACTCCTCGCAGGTGAAGATACGGGCCCCCTCCAGGATCTCCGCCACGCGGCCCTCGGGGATCGCGACGTGGCAGCCTTCGCAGATGCCGCGGACGACCGCGGCCACGGCGACGCCGTCCTTGCGGGGGCGGAGCCGCTCGTAGCGGCGCAGGAGATCGGCGTCGATCTCCGCGGCTTTCGCCTCGCGGGCGGACTTGAGGTCTTCCAGCTGCGCGGCCATGGTGCGCATGTGCCCCTGATACTGCACGAGGTGCTCCTCCAGCTCGCGCTCGCGGGCCTGGCGCTGCGCCTCGAGGGTGCCCACCGAGGCGGTGAGCTGCTCGATCTCTTCCATCAGCGCCAGCATCTCGTCCTCGGTCTTCCGCCGCTGCCGGCCGATCGAGGCCACGTCCTCCTGCATCGCGGTGAGCTCCTTGGGGTTGCCCACGCGGCCGCTGTAGAGCTCTTGCTCGATCTTGCGGGCCTTCTCGACGGCGCTCTGCAATTCGAGCTCGAGGGTGCGCAGATGCGCCTGCTTCGCCTTCAGATCCGCGCCGGCGGCTTCCTCTTCCGCGCGCGACTGGTCCACGAGCGCGCGCAGGCGCATGCCGTCGTCGAGCCCGGCCAGCGTGCGGTCGAGCTGGGTGAGCTGGCTGTCCAACATCTGCAGCTCATAGAGCTGTCGAACGGGGGTCACAAGGCCATATCTTTCGGTCGGGCGTGAAACGAATCCTGGGGCCGGATCCGGAACTTCCAACGAACTTCCATCGCATCCGAGCGCCGCATGCGAACGGCGGTGCGACGATGTAACGAAATCATTGACGGACATTGAACCTCATGTTACGTTACAGTCCAATCGCATAGCTCTTCGCGAAAGGCAAACCCGCCGCAAGGTGGGGGCGCAAAGCCACGGGGCTCCTCTTCCGAGCCAGCCGGGTTACCGAAGACGCACCGCCTCACTCCTTCGGGTCCTGTGGACGAGTAGGCGGTGTTTTCATTTATGGGCCACACCAAGATGCGCGAAACCAAGCGGGAACGTCAGACCCTCGCGCGCCCTCGGCGGCCGCGCGCCACCGCGGCCGGACTGCTGCTCGCGGCCGGCGTCGCCGTGGCCAGCACCGCCGTCGTCGTGCGCGGCTGGCTGCACCTCAGCGACATGGCCGGCGGGCAGACGCGGCTGATCTTCGCCACGACGCTGGTGGAGCTCGGCGTCCTGCTCCTCGTCGCGCTCACCATGGCCGGCATCGCCTGGACCCTCGTGCTGCGCCTGCAGGAATCCCAGCGCCAGCTGCGCGACCTGGCCATCCGCGATCCGCTCACCGGGCTGTTCAACCGCCGCTACTTCCGCGAGGTCTACGCCGGCGAGGTGCAGCGCGCCCGCCGCACGGGGCATCCGTTCTCCGTGGCCATGCTCGACCTGGACGGCTTCAAGCGGTTCAACGACACCAACGGCCACACCGCAGGCGACGGCGTCCTGGAGTCGTTCGCGGAGGTCCTGCGCAGCTCGCTCCGCTCGGTGGACGTGCTGGCCCGCTACGGCGGCGACGAGTTCGTCGTGCTGATGCCCTCCACGCCCGGGGCGAACGCCGAGGCGGCCGTGAAGCGGCTGGACCGCGTGCTCGGCCAGTGGCGGCCGCTGGGCGCCCCCGACGGCATCCAGGTCAGCATCGGGGTCAGCACCTGGGATCCGCTCACCGAGCCCCTCGAGCAGGCCGACATGCGCATGTACGAAGTCAAGCGCGCGCGGTCGGTCATCGACGCCCTGAACATCGACACACGGCCCTGATCCTCTCGAAAACCCCTCCGGAAGCGCAGACGATCCGCAGCATCTTGGGCGAAACGAGCGCGGCCCTCCCTGAAAGAGGGAAGGCCGCGGTGACGAGCTGAGCGGGTCCGCTCAGCGCCGCTTCTTGCTCGCCGACTTCTTCTGAGACGTCTTCCCGTGAGACGACTTCCCGGGCCTCGCGGCCGGACGTGCCGCCGGCTTGACCACTCCCGCGCCGGGGCGCGCCGCCACGGGCGCCCCGGGACGGGCCAGCCGGGTGGCCTGCACGAGCGTGGGCCGGGCCACGGGCCGCAGGGCCGGGCGAGGACCCTCGCTCTTGGGCGCCTCGGGCAGCTTGATCTTCTTCGCCTTCGGCTCCCACCACCGCTGATACTCCTTGCCGACCTTCTCAAAGTAGTCGAACAGGTCGGGCCAGCCGAGCTCGCGCCGCATCCCCATGACGATGGGCTCCATCTTGGCCCAGGGGATCGGATACAGCTCGAAGATCACCTCGGACTCGAGGGCGCCCCCGTCCACCAGCACGCCGAGATTGTCGCAGAAGACCGCGACCCGGAGGAAGTTGTTGAACCGGATGCTGCCGGGTGGGCACTCCAGGATGAACTGTTCATAATCTTTGAAGTCGAACTGGAACAGGATGTACTGCATCGCGTCCAGGTTCGACGGCGAGTCCGCGATCTGCATCACGCGGAGCAGCACGTCCGTGTCCGGTGGCTTGAGCTTCTTCACTCGGTTCACCTCGTCGGGGGGCGTCTGGATGAGTCCAGGCCCGTTCATCCTTGAAAACGAGCCAATTCAGGGCAGTATTCTGTGACCCCGCTTTGATTCCCTCCGGTCACCCTAATAGATAAACGAAAGTCTATCCTATTTCGCCTTGGCATCAGATATGCTCTTGTGTGAGCCTGGGACAAGTCATGGACGACGACCACGCGTTCCCCCTGGACCCGATCACGGGCTTGCCCTGGTCGGCATCGATCCGTGAGCAGGCCTCGGCCTGGGCTCTCGGAAGAGAGCTGCACGCCCTCGTCCTCGAGGTGGCAGGCCTCGGGGCTCTCATCGACGCCTTCGGGTACCGCGCGGGACACTCCACGTTGAAGCAGATCGGCCGCCTGGTAGCCCGCCAGCTGGACGGGCGGGACCTCCTGGGCCGGCACGCCGGAGCGTCGTTCCTGATCATCACCCAGAGGCCCTACAGCGAGCTTGAGAGCCTCGTCAGGATGATCCGGGAGCACGTCTTCACCCTCTCGATCGAGACCGCCGAAGGACGCATCCCCGAAGGCCGCTTCGGGATCGCGGGCATGGATCCCGTCGGCCCCCGGAATGAGGCCACGGGGGCGGTGGACGCCCTGATCATCAGCGCGGAGATCGCCCTCCGGCATGTAGGGACCCCCAGGATCGCCCCGGCGGCCGGGAACAAGAATCCGGAGGCGCGGCACGAGGTTTCCGGACCCTCCGAGCCAGAAGAGGTCTTCGCAGGGGCCGCCCGGGCCACCGCTTCGCCCGTACCGGAGACACCGGCGGCCGTCGACGTGGCCGTGGTCGAGATCCCGGACGAGGACGCCCTTCCCGCGTACGAGATCGAGGCGGAGCCCATGGAGCCCGAGAAGGCTCCTGTCCCCGAACCCGAGCCGACCATCAGCTTTGCACCGGCGCCCGTGAATGGACCAGGCCCGCTCCTCGAAGAGCCGTCCCCGGCGGCGGTTCAGGTGCCCGCAGCGCCGGTACCCGCCGAGAGCGCGGGGACCGATGAGGCGGGGCCCGAAGCCGGCGAGGACGCGCAGCGGGTCGCCTTCGTGCGGTGCAACGTCTCCGACTCCGGCATGGCCGCGACGATCGAGGTCGAGATCCGCTTCGGGGACAAGACATCGATCGGCAAGGTCGTCGGCCGCAAGGCCGCGGACCGCCTCCCCTACCTGATCGGCGAGGCCACGGGGCGCGCCCTCACGGAGCTGCTCCCGCACGGCTTCGGCGTGGTCCTGCAGGATCTGCACCACGTCACCCAGGGGGACACCGAGGCCCTGTGGGCGACGGTGATGCTGGTGAGCCCCGAGGGCGAAGAGAAGCTGCTCGGCATCGCGCCCGGCCGCGACGACGGCCACAGCGCGCCCGCCAAGGCCGTCCTGAACGCGATCAACCGGCGCCTCTCGCTCATCCTCAAGCCGGCGTCCTGATCCCTCTGCGATTCGGGCGCAGCCACTCCGTCAACGCCTCAGCAGGCAGGTGGTTGAGCACGCGCTCTACGGGCGCGGCCGCGAGGGCGAGGTGGCCCCGGGCGATGTCCATCCAGGCCAGTT
Source organism: bacterium (assembly GCA_035763845.1). Classification (GTDB taxonomy): domain Bacteria; phylum Sysuimicrobiota; class Sysuimicrobiia; order Sysuimicrobiales; family Kaftiobacteriaceae; genus Kaftiobacterium. Next base: position 4,872 of record DASUAK010000231.1, read on the forward strand.
CCTCGAGGGAGTGGTTGTCCGTGCCGAGGGCGATCCA
>DASUAK010000232.1:0-7995 GCA_035763845.1 bacterium
TGCGCCGCTTCGTCGTTCACCCACACCGTGCGCGCCTCGCGGCTCAGGACGTCCACCGCCGCCCGCGCGGGGGCGACCATCTCGGGATGCTCGCGCAGCCGGGTGGTGTTCACCATCACGCCGATGGCAGTCATCGCCGGAGCCCCTTCATGACCGGACCCCCTTTCGGGGGATCGTGTCATGAGCGGCGTTCACCACGGCCTCGATGTCAACGGCTCCGGCGATCGCCCTTCCCGAGTGGGGTCCGATACCCAAATGGAAGAAGAACTCTAGATTCCCATCCGGCCCGGCGATCGGCGAGTACGTCACCCCGAGGATGCTGAATCCTGCCTCCTCTGCCTGCCGTCCGACCCGCTCCAGCACCTCCCGGTGAATCGCGGCGTCGCGGACCACCCCGCGCTTCGCCGCCTTGGGGCCCGCTTCGAACTGCGGCTTGACCAGCGCCACGACGTGGCCGCCGCTCCGCACCAGAGCCCGCACCGCGGGCAGCACCCTGCCGAGCGAGATGAACGAAACGTCCACCGTGGCGAGATCCACCGGTCCGCCCAGGGCGGCCGGATCGAGATCGCGCACGTCCTGCTGCTCGAGGGAGACCACCCGCGGATCGGACCGCAGCGACCAGTCCAGCTGCCCCGTGCCGACGTCCACGGCGTGGACGCGGACCGCGCCCCGCGCGAGGAGGCAGTCCGTGAACCCGCCGGTGGACGAGCCGATGTCCGCGGCGCGCAGGCCGGCGACATCGAGGCCGAAGACGTCGAGGGCATGATCGAGCTTCAGGCCGCCGCGGCTCACGAACCGGGGCCGGCCCGAGCGCACCTCGAGCCGGGCCTCGGGGGGGACGGGCGTCCCGGCCTTGGCCGCGCGCTCTCCGTCGACGTAGACCTCGCCGGCCAGCACCGCCGCCTGGGCCTTCGCCCGCGTGGGCAGCAGGCCCCGCTCGACCAGCGCCGCGTCCAGCCGCATCCGGCCCGCCACGGTCCTCGTCATCCGTTCCTTTCCCGTGCCGTCCACTACGCGTCCCTCGTCAGCAGGTAGCCCGCGATCCCGGCCAGCGTCTCCCCGCGGGAGCCAAGCGGCCGCAGGGCGGCCTGGGCTTCGGCGGTGAGGCGGGACGCCATCTCACGGGACCGCTCCACGCCGTACGCCGCCGGATACGTCGCCTTCGCGCTGTCGCTGCGCGTGGGCTTGCCGAGCCGGGCGGCGTCTCCGACGACGTCGAGGATGTCGTCCACGATCTGATAGGCCAGGCCGAGCCGCTCCCCGTACGCGGTGAGGGCGCCCAGGTCGTCCTCCGGCGCGCCCGCCAGGATCCCCCCGGCGCGGGCGGAGGCCCGGATGAGGGCGCCCGTCTTCCGGACGTGGATCTCGCGCACCGTCTCCGTGAGCGGCCGCTCAGGCGGAATGGTCCCCTGCGGAAAGGTCCGGGCCGGCGCCTCGGCGAGCAGATCGAAGACCTGGCCGCCGACCATGCCGGCGGTGCCGATCGCCGCCGCGATCTCGCCGCTCACGGCGATCGCCCGCTCCGCGCCGAAGACGCGCGACGCCTCGGTGATCAGCTCGAAGGCGAGCGCGTGCAGCGCGTCGCCCGCCAGCACCGCGATGGCCTCTCCGAAAGCGATGTGGCAGGTCGGACGGCCGCGCCGCGTGTCCGAGTCGTCCATCGCGGGCAGATCGTCGTGGATGAGCGAGTACGTATGGATGAGATCAACGGCGCAGGCCACCGGGAGCACCTCCTCCGCCCGCCTCCCGCAGGCCTCGGCCGCCGCGATGACGAGCAGAGGCCGGAGGTGCTTCCCGCCGGCGAAGACAGAGTAGCGCATCGCCTCGTGGATGATCGCCGGAGGGCTGGCGGCGGGGGGAAGGAAACGATCGAGGGCGGCGTCGACGAGCCGGGCGCGCGAGGATACGTACGCCGCGAGACCCGGGGACGTCTCCGGCGGCGCCGTGCGGTTGTACGCATCCATCAGGTGATCACGAATCCCTGTCGTCCCTCCGGCGCTTCCCATTCCACCTGGACGGTCCGGACCACCGCGGCGGAGGGACCGCTCTTGAGTTCCTCCATGAAGCCGTCGACGGCCTCGCGCAGTCCCTCGGCCGCCGCCTCCACCCGTCCATCCGGCAGGTTGCGTACGAACCCGCTCACGCCGTGGCGCCGGGCGGCGCGCACGGCGAAGAAGCGGAATCCCACGCCCTGCACCACGCCGCCGATCCACAGGTGCGCGCGCACAGTCTCAAGACTCATGGACCCGGCCGCGCGCCAGCGTGCCGAGGACGCCGTTCACGAACCGTCCCGACTCCTCGGTGCCGTACCGCTTGGCCAGCGTGACCGCCTCGTTGATCACGATCTGGGGCGGCGTGTCGCGGTGCAGCAGCTCGTACGCGGCCAGCCGCAGCACCGTGCGGTCGGTGTTGGCCAGGCGCTCCAGCGGCCAGTCGCGCATCAGGGGCGCGAGCGTCCGGTCGATCTCGGCGCGGGCGGCCCAGGCGCCCTCGCACAGCGCGCGCAACCACTCCCCCTCGCCCACGCTGAGCTGCGCGCGGGCGCGCTCCAGCGCCGCCGGCAGCTCCTGCCGCCCCACGTCGACCTCGAACATCACCTGCAGCGCGAGCTCACGCGTGCGGCGACGGGACATGCTAAAGAAAAAACCACCCTGCGGTGGCCTGGTGGCTCGCCCTCCCGACCGGGTCGTCGATCCGGCCAGGAGCTTGGCGGAGCGGCCGTGGGTGGTCCAGCACGTCGCAATTATACCAGAGGCGTCCCGCTATTTCACCCGCTCGAGATACTCGCCGGTGCGCGTGTCGATGCGCACCCGGTCGCCGATGTTGACGAAGAACGGCACCTGCACGCTGAGCCCGGTCTCCAGGCGCGCCGGCTTGCTGCTGCCCGCCGCGGTATCGCCCTTGAAGCCGGGCGAGGTCTCCACGACCTCGAGCTCCACCGCGTTGGGCAGCTCGACCGCGATCGGGCGGCCGTCGTAGAAGACGACGACCACGTCGGTGTTCTCCTTGAGGTAGTTGACCGCGTCCCCCAGCAGCTCGGCCCGCAGGGGCAGCTGCTCGTACGTCGCGTGGTCCATGACGACGTACTCGTCCCCCTGGGCGTACAGGTACTGCATGGGCTTGCGGTCCAGATAGATGAGGGGGACGCGCACCCCGGTGTTGAACGTGCGCTCGGTGATAGCGCCGGTCTTCAGGTTGCGGACCTTCGCGCGCACGTAGGCGCTGCCGCGCCCCCGCTTGACGTGCGCGGACTGCACCACGGCGTAGAGGTCGCCGTCCAGCTCGACGACGACGCCGGCCCGGAAGTCGTTGGTCGAGATCATCGCATCCTCCGCCTGGAAGCCGGAAGCATTCTACCAGCCCCGACCCTACAGCACCAGGAGGTCGGTGGGCAGGCGGGTCAGAGAGCGGCAGCCGCCGGCGGCGATAACGACGAGGTCCTCGATGCGCACGCCCCCCCACCCCGGCAGATAGATCCCCGGCTCCACGGTCACCACGTGCCCCGGGGCGAGGACGGCTTCCTCGCGCGGCGAGAGGGTCGGCCCCTCGTGGACGGCCAGGCCGACGCCGTGGCCCAGCCCGTGCCCGAACATCTCCCCGTACCCCGCCTCGGTGATCAGGGTACGAGCTAGACCGTCGGCCTCCCGGCCGGTCATGCCCGGCTTGATGCCGGCCAGCGCAGCCCGCTGGGCGGCAAGGACGATCCCGTAGATCTCCTTGTGCTTGGGCGTCGCCTCCCCCAGCACCACCGTGCGGGTGCAGTCCGAAACGTATCCCTCGTACAGGGCGCCGAAGTCCAGCGTCACGAAGTCGCCCTCATGCAGCACACGGTCGGACGCGCGGCCGTGGGGCAGCGCCGAGCGCGGACCGCTGGCCACGATCGACTCGAAGGCCTCCTTCTCGGCCCCCCGGCGGCGCATGAAAAACTCCAGCTCGACGGCAACGTCCCGCTCCACGGCCCCGGGCTTGAGGAAACCGAGGATGTGGGTGAAGGCGGCGTCGGCGATCTCGACGGCCATGGTGATGCGCGCGATCTCCTCCGAATCCTTCACCCACCGCACCCGGTCCACACCCTCCACCGGCACGAGGACGGCGGGAGCCAGGCGCTTGCCGAAGTCGGCGTGCTGCTTGTAGGTCAGGCCGTCGGCCTCGAAGCCGATCCGGACCAGACCGCGGGCGGCGGCCGCCTCCGCCAGTGTGTCGATGAACTGCCGGTCGGCCTTGATCACCTCGAAGCCCGGTGCCTGGGCGCGGGCCTGCTCGACATAGCGGAAGTCCACGAGGAGCAGCGCCTCGGAGGCCGTGATCACGGCAAATCCGGCCGAGCCCGTGAAGCCGGTGAGGTAGCGCCGGTTCTCGGGCTTGGCGATGAGCATCGCGTCAAGTTGCTGCTGCGCCAGGAGGCTGCGGATGCGGGGGACTCGTTCCATTGCCTCACTCCCGTCCGGGGGATGGTCGAACCCCAACCTCATTGGCGCAGCAGCGGGCCTTGTCCTCTAGGGACACCCCGCCGCGGCCACGCGCACCCGCCCCGTGGCGGGCAGCACCCGGACGCACAGCCGCGCCGCGCCGCTGGCCAGGGTCACCGTCCCGCCCCCGGAAGGCGCTCCGAGCAGGCTGACGCCGGTGAACATCACCATCCGGGGGCTGCCGCCGAAGCGGGCGTACGTGATGCGCACCTGGGGCGGCAGGTGATGCGTGCGCACCGTGGCGCGCACGCCCCCCGAGCGCACGAACAGAACGTACCGGTCGCCGGCGGCCGGGAACTCGAGCCCGTGGGCCCGGTCCGGCTCCCGCTCCCCCAGCGCGCGGGCCTGGGCGCCCCGCAGCTGGCCGACGAGCTCCGCGGCGGCGGCGCGGAGGGCCAGCCGGCCGCCGAGCGGGCCCGTGCGGACCGCGAGGCCGGTGACGAGGCCCGCCACTGCCAGGACGACGAGGAGCTCGATCAGAGCCAGACCGCGGGGCTTCACTGACCGGATCACACCACGGCGGGCCGGATGGGACCATGCCCTGGGCGGGCCAAACGCCCCGCCGCGGCCGGAGTTTCCTCCGACCGCGGCGGGAGGCGAACGTGAACGAAACGGCAGGACTTACCGGATGGGCAGCGGAGCGGCCAGGGCGCTGAGGCGCTCCGCCAGGGCGTTGTGCCTGTCGAGATCGCCCACCATCACGTACGCGTCGAGCAGGACCAGCATCACTTCCGCCGCGGGCTGCAGCCGCAGCGCCTGCTCCAGCGAGGCGACCGCGCGCCGGTCGAAACCGCGGGCATAAGGCGCCAGGCCGAAGCGGTGGAAGCGCGCCATGTGCAGATAAGCGATGCCCAGGAAGAAGTGCGCCCGGGCGTCGTTCGCGTTGCGGGCGATCGCCGCGGTGTACGGCGCGATCGCCCGCTCGAAGGCGGCCTGGTCGTAGAAGCGGGTCTGGTTGAACGACGGCAGCGCCTGTGCGCCGGCGGGCGCCGCCAGCACGGCCAGGAACAGGATGAGGAGCGCTGTGCGCGTCATCGCGTCTCTCCTCAGTCCGTCGTGATCAGCGGCGTGATGAGGAAGATCACTTCGCTCTCGCGCCGGTCGGTGTTGCGGAAGCGGAACAGCTCGCCGATGATCGGGATGTCGCCGAGCAGGGGGATCTTGATCGTCGACTCGCGATCCTCGCGGCTGATCAGCCCGCCCAGGACGATGGTCTGGCCGTCCCGGACGATCAGCGTCGTGCTCGCGGAGCGGGTCGCCACGCGCGGGGCCTGCTGGCCGCCGGGGCCGGTGACGATCTCCGCCACCGCGCTCACCTCCGGCATGATCGCCAGCGTGATCAGGCCGTCCGAGTTGACCCGGGGCGTGACGTCCATCTTCACCCCGACCTCCGCGAAGGTGACCGTCGTCGTGGTCACCCCGCCCTGCGTCGTCACCGTGAAGATCGGCACGCGGTCGCCCAGGAGGATGGAGGCCTTGTTCCCATCCAGGGTGGCGATGCGCGGTGCGCTCAGGATGTGGGCGCGCCCCTCGGTGACCAGCGCGCGCAGGCGGATGAAGAACAGGTCCGCCGACAGCAGCGTGAAGCTGATCCGCCGGTTGATGCTGTCCAGGATGAAGTTGCCGATCGAGCCCTGCGCCGGAGAGCCCGCCGGCGGTTCCGTGGGCGGATCGGGCGACAGCAGCCCGAGGTCCCGCAGCGAGCTGTTGCTCACCTCGATGGCGTGCATCTGCACGACCACCTGGGCGATGCGGACGTCGAGCGTGCCCAGCACGCGCCGGACTTCTTCGTGCTGGGCCATCGTCCCCGTGATGAGCAGCGCGTTCGTGCGCGGATCCACGGCCACGCGGATGCCGGGCACCGCCGCGGCGACCGCGGCCCGGATCTGGTTCGGGTCGCCGAAGGCCAGGCGGTAGGCGATCGTCTCGGGCGCCTCCGGGGGCGGCGCCAGCCGCTCCGCGGAGCCGATGATGAGATTCCTGCCGAGGCGCCGGAAGGCCAGGTTGTTGGCTTCCAGCACGAAGCGCAGGGCGTCTTCGCAGGTCACGTCCACCAGGCGCAGGGTCACGGTCCCGGAGACGGAGCCGTCGGTGACCAGGTTGAAGCCGCACAGCCGCGCCAGCGCGCTCAGGACGTCGGCCAGCGCGACGCCGCGGAACTCGAGGAGGCGGATGGCCCCGCCCGGCACGCGCTCCGTGGGCTGCGCCACGCGGACCACGCCGGTGCCGGGGGCCGCCGACACGGCCGGCACGACCTCGGCCGAGGTGGGCGAGACGGGAGAGGCGGCTTGCGCGGGCGGTTTGGCGGACACCGGCGCGGAGGCCGCTCCGCGGGGCACTCCGACCACCAGCACGTTGGGCGAGCTGCGGGAGACCTCAACGGCCACGGGCTTGACGAGGTCGATGACCACCCTCGCGACCGCCGGGGAGTCCCGGAACTGCCCCACGCGCACGCGGAGCACGTTCCCCTTGCGGACCTCGGTCGTGGTACGGATGCCCTCGTCGGCCACCGTATCCAGCAGGTCGATCGCCACCCGCGGGGGCGCCGGCGACGCGATCTCGGTGACGTTGAAGAGCACCTGCCCGGTCGAGACGATCCCGACCACCAGGCGGGTGCCGAAGTCCTTCACGGTCACCTGGGTGAGGCGTTTCGGCGCGGCGAGCGCCGGTCCGGTGCCCAGCGTGGGGAGCGCCAGCAGCGCGGCGAGCACGATGCTGGGGAGGATGCGATGACGATAAGTCCAGCGATGATGCGGCATCTGCCTACTCACCTCCCATCCGGACGTCGAAGCGCGTGCCCGCCCGCAGGAACGTCACCAGCCTTCGGTTGGGATCGACGCGCACTACCCGCAGATCGCCCAGCTCGTCGCCGGCACCGACGATCTCGGTCCTGCCACCTACGACAATGATCGCTACCGCATGCGAATTTCCCACGATCCCCGTCACAGCCACGCCGCCCTGCCCTGCCTGCAGCGGGGGCACACCGCCGCCAGGAAGGGGCGGGGGCGGCAGCTGCTGGCCCGGCGTCGGGAACGGCGGCGGAGGCAGCGGCGCGCCCGGCGGCGGGGGCGTCCCGGCCGGGGGTCCGGTATCCCGGACCACGGGTAGGAACGGATCATCCCGTCCGACCGGCCCCGGCGGCACCGTCGCCTTCGGCACGACCACGGCAGGCGCGGGGGCCGGAACGGCCTGAGCGGAAGGGGCCTGCCCGGGCGCCGGCGTTGCGGCGGGCGCGGGAGTCGCGCCGGGGGCGGGCGTCGCCGCCGGAGTGCGCGGAGGCGTCGCCGAGGCGGGCGCGGTCGGGGGGGAAGCTGCGGGCTCGGAAGAGCCAAAGAACTGGCTGGAGACCACGTAGCCGGCCGCAGCCACGAGCACCAGGACCGCGGCCCACCCCGCGATCGGATTCTTCTTGATGAACTCGCGGATCCGGCCCATCTAGCGCGCCTCCTTGGGGAGCACGAACGTCTCGACGTCGACCTCGGCCGACAGGTCGGGAACCACCCGCGGCGAGATGACGATGCGGCGG
>DASUAK010000233.1:0-5392 GCA_035763845.1 bacterium
ATGGTGAAGAAATGGTGGTCGGCCCGCGGCCCGGGCTGGCAGCGCAGCATCGTCTTCAACGCGGTGGGAACCGTGACCACCGCGGTCATCCTCATCGTGGTGCTCGTGGCCAAGTTCAGGCACGGCGCCTGGATCATCGCCGTCCTCGTCCCGAGCTTCATCTGGCTGATGCGGTCCATCTGGCTCCACTACGAGGACGTCCGCCGGCAGCTGACGCTGAACGGGGCGCAGGTGCCGCGGGCCCTGCAGCAGCACAAGGTCGTGGTCCCGATCGGCGGCATTCACCGCGGGGTCCTCTTGGCGCTGCGGTACGCCCGCTCCATCAGCGACGACGTGACGGCGGTGATCGCCGAGGTTGACCCGCGGGAGGTGGAGGACGTGAAGGCCAAGTGGGACACCTGGGGTCTGGGGATCCCGCTCAAGGTCCTGCCGTCCGAGTACCGGTCGGTCACCGGCCCGCTCCTGAAGTACCTGGACCACCTCGAGTGGAAGGTCGGCTTCGATCAACAGCTCACAATCATCCTGCCCGAGTTCGTGCCCGCGCGGTGGTGGCACTTCTTCCTGCACAATCAGAACGCGCTGCTGCTGAAACTCGCGCTCTACTTCCGCCGCCGGCGCGATCACCGGGTCCCGGTGGTGACGGACGTGCCGTACTATCTGAGCGACGCTGACGACGTGAACCGCTATCCCACGGGGATGAAGCGGTCCTCGCCGCTGGGGGCGGGGCTGCTCCTGGCGTTGGTCGTAACCGCCGGCGGTGGAGCGATCATGCTGCTCTCGCAGCTGCGCGGCTGGCCGGTGATCGTCACCGAGGCGGCCGGACTGGTCGGGCTCGCCGGGATCATCGCCCTGGCGGCCCTGGCCAGCCTCCGATCGTTCATCAAGGGCTAGCGCCTCCGCCGCTCATCCGACGTACACGTCGCCCTCGACGTACCGGAACAGCCTCCGGCGCGGCCGGCCCACGAGCGCCAGGCCCACGGACAGGGGTCCGATCCGCCCCAGCAGCATCGTCGCGGAGATGGCGATCTTCCCGACCGAAGTGAGGCCGGGCGTGAGACCCAGCGACAGTCCAACGGTCCCCAGCGCCGACGTCGCCTCGAAGAGCAGGACGAGAAAACCCGCGCGCTCGGTCACGGTCAGGAGCAGCGTGACGGCGGCGACCACGACGGTGGCCACCATCCCGATCGTGAGGGCGCGGAGGACGGTGTCGAGCGGCATCCGGCGCTTGAAGATCACCGCGTCCTCGCTCCCTCGCATCAGCGCCGCGGCGGCGGCCAGGACGACGCCGAGCGTGGTCACCTTGATCCCCCCGCCCGTCCCCCCCGGACCCGCACCGACGAACATCAGCACGATCAGCGCGAACTGGCTGGCGGGCGCCATCTTCCCGATATCGACGGTGTTGAATCCGGTCGTCGTCGAGGCCGAAGCAGCCTGGAACGTCGCGCCGAGGATCTGCCGCCGGAGCGGTTCCCCGTGAGGCTCCGCGGCGAACACGATCAGGGTTCCCGCGGCGATCAGGGCGGTCTGGACGATGAGGGCCAGCTTGGTGTGGACGGAGAGTCTGGGACGCCCCCGGCGGCGGGCGGCCGCCATGCCGAACTGGGAGAGATCTCGCAGCACGAGGAAGCCGATGCCGCCGGCGAAGGTGACGACCGCGATGACGAGATTCAGCGCGATGCTGTCACGGTAGCGCATGAAGCTGTCCGCGAACAGGCCGAATCCCGCCGTGGAGAAGGCAGAGACCGCGTGGAACACGCCCAGATACGCCGCTTCCCCCGGGGGGAACCGGTCCATCAGGATGAGGGCCAGCGCGGCGGCCCCGAGGCCCTCGAAGATGATCGTGAACGCGACCACGGATCGGAGGAACTCGCGCAGGCGTCCGAGCGTCGCGCCAGCGATCGACTCCCGCATGACGAGGCCCGCCCGCAGCGAGGGACGGGCCCCCACCAGGAAGGCCACGTAGGCGATGAACAACATGTACCCCAGCCCGCCGATCTGGAAGAGGAGCAGGATGACGATCTCACCGAACAGCGAGTAGGCTCCCCCGGTATCGACCGTCACGAGGCCGGTGGTGGTGATCGCCGACGCGGCGCTGAACAGGGCGTCGAGGAACGGGACAGGGGTCGGGCCTGCCGAGGCCCGGGGGAGCGAGAGCAGCGCGGTCCCGATGAATGTGATGACGACGAAGCCCAGCGCGAGCGACTGCGCCGGGTGGAGCTCGATGAGGTGGAAGCCTACTCCCGCAGGTCCTTGGCGATGAGCGGCCGCGATGGGTCCGGCGAGACGCGTCGACATGGCGATGCCGGTGCCAGACTACCCGCAACAGCCTTAGGAAGTCCTTAAGGCCCGCCCCCCTTGCCGCATTGCGGGGGGCGGGATAGCCTAGGACCAATGACAACCAAGGTGGCTCGAGTCCTCTTCGTCTGAATCGGCAACAGCGCGCGCTCGCAGATGGCGGAGGGGCTGTTCAATCAGGCGCCCCCGCCGGGCTGGCGCGCGGGCTCCGCGGGCACGGAGCCGGCCGCCCGAGTCAACCCTCACGCCGTCGCCGTGATGCGTGAGATCGGCATCGACATCTCCGGCGCGCGGCCCAAGCACCTGCGTGACGCCCTCGGCCCGGACATCGCGCTCGTCGTCGGCCTCTGCGCGGAGGAAGCCTGCCCCGTCGTTCCGGGCGCCCGCAGTGAGCATTGGCCGCTGCGTGACCCGGCCGGGTCCCAGGACCTTCAGGTGTACCGCGACCTCCGTGACGAGCTGCGGAGACGGATCGAGGACCTCATCGCGAGGCTCCGGTGAGCCGGATCGAAGAGTTCCACCTCGACATCAACGATGCGTCGTTCGTGTACGACCCCTACCCCGCCCTGGCCGAGCTGCGGAAACGCCGGCCCGTCTTCTACGACCCGACCTGGAAGAAAGTGTTCTTCGCCCGCTACCAGGAGATCTCGGCCCTGCTGCGCGACCGCCGCCTGGGGCGGTCCATCCTGCACGTGCTCTCGCGCGACGAGCTGGGCTGGCCCCCACCCGATCCGCTGACCCGCGACTTCGACACGTTCCAGAGCCACCACATGCTGGACAACGAGCCGCCGAAGCACACGCGGCTCAAGGGGCTGATGCTCAAGGCGTTCACCTCGGCGCGCGTGGAGGGCCTGCGCGGGACGATCGGGCGCATCGTGGACGGGCTGATCGACCGCGCGGCGAGCCGGGGCGAGATGGATCTGCTGCGCGACTTCGCCGAACCGATCCCGGTCACGGTCATCGCGGAGCTCCTCGGCGTGCCGGAGGCCGACCGGGACCGGCTGCGGCCGTGGTCGGCGAAGATCGTGAAGCTGTACGAGCTGGGCTACACGGAGGCGCAGGCGCGTGAGGCCAACCAGGCCGTCCTCGAGTTCTCCGGCTACGTGCGCCATCTCGCCGAGCAGCGCCGCCGCGCGCCGCGGGACGACCTCATCTCGGCGCTGGTGCAGGTGGAAGAGCAGGGGGAGAAGCTGACTACGGACGAGCTCGTGGCCAACTGCATCCTCCTCCTGAACGCCGGCCACGAGGCCACCGTGAACGGCACGACCCTGGCGATGCTGTCCCTCCACCATCATCCCGATCAGCGGGCGCTGGCCGTCGCGGCGGCTCAGGCAGGCGACCGCCGGTTCTTCGAGACCGCGGTGGAGGAGCTGCTGCGGTTCGACACGCCGCTGCCGATGTTCGAGCGCTGGGTGCTGCAGGATATGGAGATCGGCGGCGTGCCGCTGCGCCGGGGCACCGAGGTCGCCCTGCTCTACGCCTCGGGGAACCGGGACGGCCGGCGCTTCCTGCGTCCCGACGCCCTCGACCTCGCGCGGACCGAGAATCCGCATCTCACCTTCGGACTGGGGATCCACTACTGCATCGGCGCGCCGCTGGCGCGCCTCGAGATGCAGGTCGCCCTGGCGACGCTGCTGCGCCGGCTGCCGGACATCCGCATCGCGCGGGAACCGGTGGAGTACTCGGGGGGCTTTGTCATCCGCGGGCACCGGGCAATGCCGGTGGCGTTCAGCGCATGACGGCCTCTGTCGCCACGAGCGCGGCGACGCCCGCGGCGAAGGCGACGGCCAGCACCACGGCGATCGCCCGGCTGAAGGACCGGTGGCCCATCCACAGCGCGTAGAGGGCCTTGGCCACCGTGTTGGACAGCACGGCGGCGGCGATGGCCGTGCCCGCGGTCGGCACGGTCAACTCCCCGTTTGCGGCGGTGGCCAGCGCCAGCGTGATCGCGCTGACGTCGATCAGTCCGGCGATGGCCGACGCCGCCAGCACGCCCCAGGTCCCCAGGTAACGGGCCGCGGCTTCGACGGCGAGCAGGATGCCGGCGAAGACGAGGCTGAACCGGATCGCCTGGTCGAGCCGGAATGGGTTGCTCACGCCCGTCGCCATGTCCCCCACCGGCGCGCGGCGCAAGAGTAGCCCGATCACAAGGGCTCCGCCGAGGAACAGGGCAACGAGGAATGGCGTCAGGAACGGCAGGACGGCCGGGCCTGCGATCGCGGCCAGGACCCCGACGCGCACGACCATGACGAGCGAGGCCATCCCCGCGGAGGCGGCCATCGGCAGCGACCGCTCGGGCTCCTCCCGCGACCGTGCCGCCAGGGACACCGTCACCGCGGTGCTCGAGATCAGGCCGCCCAGCAGGCCGCTGGCGTACAGACCGCGCCTGGCCCCCAGCACCCGCATCCCGATGAAGGCGGCGAAGGACAGCCCCGACACGATGACGACGATTCCCCACAGCTCCCGCGGGTTCCACACGCCCCACGGCCCGTAGCGGGCGTCCGGGAGAAGCGGCAGCACGACCACGGCGATCACGGCGAAGAGGAGGGCGGCGCGGACTTCCTCGGGGCTCAGCGTTCGCGAGAGCGCTTCCAGGCGCTGCTTGGAGGCGAGCAGCACGGTCATGGCGATGCCGAGCACCCCGGCCACCACAAGGTGACCCGCCCCGGCGAGGGCGCCGATCCAGTAGGTGGCGAGCGCCGCGGTCTCCGTCGTCACCCCGATGTCGATCAGGCTCGTGCGGACGTACGAGATGATGACCAGCGTGGCAACCGCGGCGAAGCCGACGGCGGGCACCAGACCGATCCCCCCGGTGGCCGCGACCAGGACGGCCCCCAGGAGGCTGAATAGCGGAAAGGTCCGCACGCCGGCGAACATCGACCCGGACAGCATCTCGGCGCGCTCCCGCTCGAGCCCGATCAACCCGCCGAGGGCCGCGGCGACGAGCAGACGCAGCAGGACGACGTCGGTCTGCCACATGCCTCGACTGTATGACGGCAAGGGGCCGGGGCGTATCGGGCGGGTGCCCGATGAGCGCTCAGAGGGCGGCGCGCACCCCCACCTCGTCGAGGTGCCGGAGGAGATCGGCGGGATCCTC
>DASUAK010000234.1:0-4572 GCA_035763845.1 bacterium
GCCTACCAGGGATCGGAGTAGCGCTCTTCCTTCCACGGATCGGCGTGGTTGTGGTAGCCGTTCCGCTCCCAGAAGCCCCGCCGGTCCTGGGCCATCAGCTCCAGTCCCCGCACCCACTTCGCGCTCTTCCAGAAGTACAGCCGCGGGACGACCAGGCGCAGCGGCCAGCCGTGCTCGGGGGTCAGGTCCTTGCCCTCGGCGCGGTGGGCCAGCAGCGCGTCGGGAGCCAGAAGAAACTCCAGCGGGAGGTTCGTCTCGTAGCCCTGCTCGGCGTGCACCATCACGAACTTCGCCGCGGGCTTCACGCCGGCCATCTCGAGGACGGCCTTCGCGGGCACACCCTCGAACCCCACGTCGAACTTCGACCAGGCCGTCACGCAGTGGATGTCCCGGGTGATCGTCGACTTCGGGAGGGCCATGAACTCCTGATAGCTCAGCCGGATGGGCTTCTCGACTTCCCCGAAGACCTTGAAGTCCCAGCGCGCAGGATCGAAGCGGGGCACCGTCCCGTAGTGGAGAACGGGCCACTTCTCGGTCTCATACTGTCCGGGCGGCAGCCGGTTCGGCGCGGGGCGGGTCTGATCGCTCATAGGGGGTTGGGTTCCTCAGCCATTATAGTCGAACGCGCCTAAACGGCAATGTCGCGGCGGCTGAAGACGACGAGGGCCAGGGCGGCGGACACCATGGCCACCCCCAGCGGCAGGAGCAGATCCCCCACGCTCCCGCCCCCCTGACGGACGATCGCCTGCGGGTCCCACGCCCCGAAGATCGAATACCGGCCCAGCCACCCCCACGCCGGGTTCAGATCGGCCAGGTAGTTGGCGATGTACGCCGCAAGGGCGAACGCAGCCCCCAGGCCGGCCGCACGGCCGGCCTCGCTCGTCGCGGCAGAGGCGAGCAGGGCAACCCCGCCGATCGCCCAAAAGATGGAGAGCCCGATAGCGGCGACCCACCCGAAGGCGGCCAGATCCACGGATCCCAGGCGGTAGACCGCGCTCCACAGCGCCGTACCCGTCCACAAGAAGGCCATCAGGGCGGCGTTCCCGGCGGCGAGCACGAGGCCGGCCGCCGCCGCCACCTCCCAGCGCCTGATCGGGCGGGTCAGGACCAGGGCGATGCTGCGAGTTTCGATCTCCCCCGCCAGGGCACCGGAGGCGATGGCGATGGCGAACGCGCTGTGGAGCACGACCATCACGGGATGGGCGAACACGACGGCGAGAGATCCCCTCGAGGTGAACAGCGCCGCCGGATCCGACCCCATCAAGGCGCGCAGGCCGGGCGGAAGGGCATCCAGGAGGGGGGTGAAGGCATCGACGTCGAGCGTCTGGAAGACCAGCACGAGCAGGTACTGGAAGAGCAGCGCCACGAGCGCATAGAAGGCGAACGCGCGGGCCGCAAAGCGCAGGCGTCGAGCGAGCTCAGCGGCCACCGGCGCCCTCGCGATAGTAGTCCAGGAACGCTTCTTCCAGCGACGGCCGCTCGATGACGACATCGCGCACCCGGTGGGAGAGCAGCGTCCTGAGCAGGGCCTCGATCTCCGTGGCGGGAGCCCGGACCGTCGCCCGGCGCCCCTCCGCCCGCTCCAGCACCACGCCCGGAGGAAGCTCGAAGGCGGCCCGGCCCGCCTCGTCGGCGAACTCGACCTCGATCCGCCGCAGCGCGCGGCCGCGCAGGTCCTCCACCTGCTCGACCGCGGCCAGGCGTCCCGCTCGGATGATCCCCACCCGGTCGCAGATCCGCTCCACCTCCCAGAGCAGGTGCGAGGAGAGGAAAACGGTGCGCCCGCGCGAGCGCGCCTCGCCGAGCAGGGCGTAGAACTCCTGCTGCATCAGCGGGTCGAGGCCTTCGGTGGGCTCATCGAGGATCAGGACGTCCGGATCGTGCTGGAGCGCCTGGAGGATGCCGAGCTTCTGCTTCATGCCCCGGGAGTAGTGACGGACCGGCCGCGCCAGGTCCCGGGCCTCGAGGGCGAACCGCTCGAGCAGCTCGCCCCGCCTGACCGCCGGGCGGCCGCTGAGGCGCCCCAGGTAGTCGAGCAGCCCCCCGCCGGTCATGCGCTCGAACAGCGTGAGCTCACCGGGGATCACGCCGATACGGCTGCGGTCGATCGCTCCCGGAGGCATCCCGAAGACGCGCACCGACCCGCGGGAGGGGCGGACGAACCCGAGCAGGCACCGGATCGTCGTCGTCTTCCCCGCACCGTTCGGCCCCAGGAAACCGAAGATCTCCCCCCGCCCCACCGCCAGGGTCACGTCCTCCACGCCCCGGCGGGGGCCGTAGTACTTCGTGAGGTGTTCGGTCTCGATGACGGCCTCAGGGTGGGTCATCGGCTCCCTCCGCCTGCCCGGGCGGATTGAAGCGGTTCATCGCCTTCTCGATGCCTTCCGTGACGAAGACCTCGGCGGCCTCGGCCGCCCGGTCGAGCGCGGCGTCGACGGCGGGCTGCTCCGCCTCCGTGAAGCGGGTCAGGACGTGGTCAGCCGGATCTACCCCCGCCGGGGGCCGGCCGATGCCGACCCGGAGGCGTGGGAAGCCGGTGGTGCCGAGGGCGTCGATGACCGACCTGAGACCGTTGTGCCCGCCCGCGCTGCCTCCGGCCCGGAGGCGCAGCCGTCCGAGGGGCAGGTCGAGGTCGTCCACTACGACGAGGATGTCCTGGGGGCGCAGGCGGTGCCGGCGCCGGAGCTCCCGCACGGCCTCGCCGGTGACGTTCACGTAGGTCTGCGGCCGGGCCAGGACGACGCGGATCCCGCCGATGGAGCCCCGGCCCACCTCGGAGAAGCCGTCTTCCTCGTCCACCGCGATACCCGTCCGGCGGGACAGACGCGAGATGACCTCCCACCCCACGTTGTGGCGCGTGAGGCGGTAGCGGCGACCTGGGTTGCCGAGCCCGATGATCAGCTTCATCCGCACACAAGGAGAGGGCGCTGCCCGGCAGCGCCCTCCGCCTGACGTCCCGCGATAAGCAGCGAACTACTCTTTGCCCTTCGATTTCTCCTTCTCCTCGGGCTTCGGTGCACCGCCGGGTGCGGCCTTCGCCGGGCCCGCCGCCGCCGGCGCACCCGGTGCAGGCGCGCCCGGTGCGGGCGCCTCGCCTTCGCCGGCGGGAGCCGCCGCGGCCGCTTCCGGAGCGGCTGCAGCCGCCGGAGCCGCGACCTCCTCTTCCTTCGGCGCGACGACCGTGGCGATCACCTGCTCCGGCTCGGAGACCACTTTGACCTCGGAGGGGAGCGTCAGGTCGCTCACGTGCAGCGAGTCGCCGATCCCGAGGACGCTGACGTCCACGTCGATGTGCTCGGGAATCTGCGTGGGGAGGCACTCGACCAGCAGCTCGCGCAGCTGGATCTCGAGGATGCCGCCCTCGTCCACGACGCCCTTCGCCGTGCCCTTGAAGACCAGCGGCACGTGGGCCTCGACCGTCTGGGTCAGGTCGATGGTGTGGAAGTCGACGTGGAGGATCGTGTCCTTGCGGAAGATGTCGCGCTGGACGGCCTTGACCATGACGGTCCGGCCTCCGGCCGTGCCGTCGCTGATGGCGAGGTCGATGAGGACGTTCATGCCCGCCTGCGTGTGGAGTACGCCGCGCAGCGCGCGGGCGTCCACGGCGATCGGGGTGGGCTCCACCCCCCGCCCGTACACGACGGCCGGGATCTGTCCGGTCTGGCGGAGCCTGCGGACCTGCCCCGTCCCGAGGCCTTCCCGCCGCTTCGCTTCCAGCGACATGCGTTCCATGGGATTCCCTCCAACGCAAACGGCCGGCGCACCGGCCGCAAGCCCGGTCATTATAGCAAGCCCCCGCAGGGGGTGTCCACTAGGGCCGGACGAGCGATCGGTGCAGCAGGCGGCCTTCGACGTCGTACAGCTCGATCGTCAGGTTCCGCTCCCGGACCCGGACCAGGCCGAACGTGAACCCCCTGTTGAAGACGAACTCCGTCTCGGGCTGCCCCGACGCGCCCGGCCGCCCGCTGGACACCATCGCCAGAGGGCCGGCGATCGCCTCGACGACGCCCCCCCGGTGGCGGAGAATGGCGGCATAGTGCACGTCGCCGGCCAGGAAGACGACCCCGCGGATGTCGTTCGTGCGGATGAAATCGACCAGCTCCTCGCGCTCGGCCGTATAACCTTCCCAGGAGTCCGAGCCGTGATACTTGAGGGGGACGCTGCTGCCGACGACCTTGAAGGTCGCGGTCGACGCCAGAAGCGCCTGCTTCAGCCAGGTCTTCTGGGCGGCACCCAGCATCGTCTTCTCGGCGTCGTCGGGCTGCGTCGCCGGCGAGCGATACTGCCGGGTATCGAGGATGAACACCTCGAGGTCGCGCCCCCAGCGGAAGGACCGGTGCAGCCTTGATGGTTGGGCGCCCGACACCCGGATCGGCCAGTGCTCGATGAAGGCCTGACGCCCGAGCCGCAGGCGGGGATGCGTGCTGTCGAAGTTGTTGCCCACCTCGTGATCGTCCCACACGGCGTAGATGGACGTGGCGCGGGCAAAGCGGTGGAACGCCTCGTCATCGCGGTTCCGGAGATGAGCGGCCCGGTATTCGTCCAGGGTGTGGGCGTTCATGTCGACGTCGG
>DASUAK010000235.1:0-4244 GCA_035763845.1 bacterium
CACCTGCAGCTCCCGGTAGGCCGTGCTCTGGCTCACGCCGAGCTCCTTGGCCACGGCCGACGGACCGGCCGATCCCAGCTCGGCGATCAACAGCAGAACCTTCTTCTGGCGCTGCGTCAGCTCGATGGCACGGACCGGAGCCGGGGCGCCCGCCGTCGCGGGGGCCGGAGGGCTCGCGGGCGCCGCCGCAGGGGATGCGGCCGCCCCCGGCCGGGAAGCGGTCGCGGGGGCAACCGAGAGGGTGACGACGGTGCCGCGGGCGAGGTTCGTGTCGATGGTGATCGCCCCGCCCAGGAACGCGAGCTGCTCTTTCGCCACGGGCAGGCCCGATCCGACGCCCTTGATGTAGCGCCGCATCTCTGGCGTGGCCGTGGAGAAGCCGGGCAGCAGCGCCTTCTGCGGCTCGATGATGCCGGGGCCCTGGTCGGCGATGCGGATGGTATTGCCGTCGTCGTAGATGCTGATCACGGCGCCTTCGAAGTACGCGTGGATCAGATTCTCCACGATCTCCCGGATGACAACGTATGGGATGCGCCCGCCTCGTTCGCGGGAGTGGTTATACGTGCGCGCCGCGAGGTCGCCCACGAACTGGTGGAACTCCTGCCCGCGAAGACTGATCACTCGCGGGGGCGCCAGCGGCGAGTCGTAGATGGCGAGCCGGACTTCCGGACCATCGGACTCTCCACCGTCGTCGGTTCCACGGTTCCCCGACCAGATGGGGCGAGGCGACTCCGACATGCGGCTACCCCACGAGCCGCATGCCGGGGACACCAGATAGGGATGGGGGTGTTCCGCGACGGATGCGTGAGTTATCCGCGGGGGAGGCAACTCCTACCGGGGCGGGTGCGGCCGGACGGATTTCATGGCATGCCATGGGTCACCAATCGGTAACCGGGATTGTGGATAGCTCCTGGGGGAGTGGAGCCAAGTTCTCCCGGAGCTCCGGCCGTTCCTGCCGAACGTGAGTGCGCGAAACCGCAGGCCAGATGCGGCCTCTCACGGTTATCCACAGCTGTGAAGAAACTTGTGGATATGTCCACGTCCGGCGGAGGCATGCGTGGGAGGTGCCGGGCCGATGCCCGGGTGTCTTCTCTCTTGCCGTCAATAACGGAGGGAATCCCCGGAGCCGAAGTTGTGGATAACCAGGGTGTTTTCGCGCAGGTTATCCACAGTCGCTGCTCATCTCTGTGCGCTGTCCTCGACCATGACCGTGTGCTATAGTGAATGCCTATGAAGCGGACGTATCAGCCGAAATCGCGCCGGCGGCAGAAGCGCCACGGCTTCCGCGTGCGCATGCGCACGTCCGGCGGACGCAATGTCCTCAAGCGCCGCAAGGCCAAGGGACGGCATCGCGTCGCGATCTGATCGCGGCCGACCGCCCGGACGCCTTACCGCATCCGAGCACTACCGTCTGGCCTACCGAGAGGGAACGCGGATCTCCGATGGACTGCTTGTGATCTACGCGCGGCCGAACGGTCTGCCCGTGCGGCGCCTCGGCATCGCCGTGCCGGGGCGTGTGGGCACGGCCGTGCGGCGCAACCTCGTGAAGCGCCGGCTGCGGGCCGTGGCGCGCGCCGCGCTGGCCGCCGTCCCGGAGGGGACGGACGTAGTCATCGTGGCCCGCACCGCCGCCGCGGGCGCCCCCTTCGCCGCGCTGCAGGATTCCGTCCTGGCCTTGTTCAATCGGGCTGCGGGAGCTCGATGACACGCATCCTGCTGGCTTTCATCCGCGCCTACCAGCGCTTCGTCTCGCCATACACACCGCCGTCATGCCGCTTCTACCCCACGTGCTCCAGCTACGCCGTCGAGGCGATCGGCCGCTACGGCGCCTGGCGGGGCGGCTATCTCGCCGTGCGCCGGCTGCTGCGCTGCCACCCGTTCCACGCGGGCGGGTACGACCCCGTGCCCTGACCGTGCACCGCGACCTATCGGGAGGTCCTTAGGTTGATCAACAGCATCGCGCAATTCCTCGCGCAGATCCTGCGCATCTTCTACGACTGGACGGGGAGCTACGGGCTGGCCATCATCCTGCTCACCCTGGCCGTGAAGCTCGTACTGCATCCGCTGACCCGGCGCCAGCTGCGCTCGATGAAGGAGATGCAGTACCTCGCGCCCCAGATGACGGCGCTGCGGGAGAAATACAAAGGGGACGCGCAGCGCATGAACGTCGAACTGATGAACCTTTACCGGGCGCACAAGATCAGCCCCCTCGGCGGCTGTCTCCCCCTGCTGCTGCAGATCCCGGTGCTGTGGGCGCTGTTCGCCGTCTTCCGCATCCCCGATATCTTCAATGGGGCCACCTTCTTGGGCATGCCGCTGGAGCAGGTCCCGAGCTTCCAAGCGATGGCGCAGAGCCCGGTCCTGGCCGTCTGGCCGCTGCTCGTCGCGGCAACGACCTATCTCCAGCAGCGTATGTCCATCACGGATCCCCAGCAGGCGCGGATGTTCATCTTCATGCCGATCCTCGTCGGCTGGTTCGCGCTGAGCTTCCCGATCGGGCTGTCAGTCTACTGGGTGACCTCCACCCTCGCCTACATGCTCGAGTACTACATCGTCGTGGGCGGGTTCACCCCGCCGCCCCCCGCGGCTCCGATCAGCGATGACAAGCCCGCGCTGACGGTCCTCCCGCAGCGGCCGAAGGGGACCAAGAAACGATGAAGCAGGTCGAAGCCTCCGGCCGCTCCGTCGAGGAAGCCGTCGATCAGGCCCTCACGGAGCTCGGCGCGGCCGCGGAGGATGTCGAGGTCGAGGTGCTCGACCCGGGCGCCCGCGGGATGCTCGGCCTGGGATCGCGCGGTGCCCGCGTGCGCGTGACCTTGAAGGAGGGCGCGGCGGCGTCCGCCCACTTCCTGGCCGAGCGCCTGATCAAGGCGATGGGGTTCAACGCGACTGTGCGCGCGCGGGAGACCGCCGACGCTGTGTCGGTGGAGATCCGCGGCCAGGACATGGGCGCCCTGATCGGCCGGCACGGCACGACGCTCGAGTCGATCGAGCTGCTGCTCGGGCTGATGGTGGGCCGGTCGACCGGCACCCGCACCCGCGTGATCGTGGACATCGAGGGCTACTGGGAGCGCCGCCGGGAGTGGCTGGAGAGGATGGCCCAGCAGGCCGCTGACCGCGTCCGGCGGAACGGCCGGTCCGTGGAGTTGCCTCCGATGCCGTCCCGCGAACGCCGCGTCATCCATACCGTGCTTGCCGACCACCCGTCCGTCGTCACGGCCAGCAGCGGCGAAGGGGTCGAGCGGCGCGTTACGGTCGCGCCCCGCGCCGCTCCGCCGGAGGGCGCCCTCGACACGGATGTGGACGACGCCGACGTCGACGACGAGGGTCTTGACTCCTGACCGGCTGAGCCTCGCGCTCCGGGACGAGATCGCCGCCGTCGGAGTGTCGCCCACCCTCCTGCAGATCGACCGCCTGGCCGCGTACCTCGGACTCATCGCCCGCTGGCGATCACGCGCGAGACTCACGGCCATCGCCGACCCCGCCGAGGCCGCGCGGCTGCACATCGCCGACTCTCTGCTCTGCCTGAGGACCACCTTCGCTCCCGGGTCGTCCGTCGTGGACGTGGGCAGCGGCGCGGGCCTTCCCGGTGTCCCCCTGGCAATCGTCCGAGACGATCTCCGCGTGACGCTGCTGGAGCCCGACAGACGCAAAGCCGCGTTCCTCGAGGGGGCGGTGGCGGAGCTGGATCTGCGGGCGGCAGTCCTCGCAGTCGCGGCCGAGGACGCGGGACGGGGCCGGCAGCGCGAGTCCTTCGACATCGCCGTCGCGCGCGCCGTCGCTCCCCTGGTGGTCTCCTGCGAATTGACACTTCCGCTCGTTCGCGTGGGTGGTCGCGTTGTGCTGTTGAAGGGACCCTCTGTCACTGTCGAGCTCGGCGGCGGCCGGGGAGCGGCGCGTGTCCTCGGCGGGGCTGATCTGGAGGTGTCCGAGTGGACGCTGAGAGGCGGCGAGCGGAGGCTGCTCGTGGTCATCCGCAAGGACCACCCCACGCCGCCAGGCTATCCACGGCGCGTCGGCGTCCCCCGTAAGCGCCCACTCAATGGCTAGATGAGGCCGGAGGACCCTCCTACCATATACCGAATGCACTCAGCGGAATGGGACGGTTGATCGCGGTCACGAACCAGAAAGGCGGCGTGGGGAAGTCCACGACCGCCGTGAATCTGTCCGCGGCGATGGCGCTGCAGGGCTTGCACATCCTCCTCGTGGACATGGATCCGCAGGCGCACGCCACGAGCGGGATC
>DASUAK010000236.1:0-2547 GCA_035763845.1 bacterium
CATCCGTCACGCCGAACGCGCCGCCGTAGACGCCGACGTCCTCCCCGAGCAGCAGCACGCGCTCGTCCCCGCGCATCGCCTGGCGCAGCCCCTCGCGCACGGCCTCCGCGTAGCTCAGCTCGCGGCTCATCCGTAGACCCCGTCGAGCAGCCCGGCGGGATCGGGCTCTGGGCTCTCCTCGGCGAAGCGCAGGGCGTCGTCGACCGCCTTCCGCGCCTCGGCCTCAAGCTGCGCGGCGGCGGGCTCTGCAAGCACGCCTGCCGCGATCAGACGGCTCCGCAGCTGCGCGATGGGGTCGCGAGCACGCCAGGACTCTACTTCCTCTCTCGTGCGGTACCGCTGTCGGTCGCTCTTGCTGTGACCCTTGTACCGGTAGGTGAGGCACTCGATGAGGGTCGGACCCTCGCCTGCCCTGGCCCGGGCCACGGCGTCCACGGCCGCGCCGTACACGGCCGCCGCATCCATCCCGTCCACCGTCACGCCCGGCAGGCCGTAGGCCGCGGCCCGCTCCGCGATCGTGCCCACGGCCATCGCCTGGCGCGCCGGCATCGACATCGCGTACTGGTTGTTTTCGCAGACGTAGACGACCGGCAGCCGCCAGATCGCCGCCAGGTTGAGGGACTCGTGGAACGCGCCCTCGCTCGCCGCCCCGTCGCCGAAGAAGGCGGCGCAGACCTGATCGGTCTTCCGCACCTGGATGGAGAGTCCCACGCCGGTCGAGATGGGCAGGCCGCCGGCGACGATGCCGTTGGCGCCGAGGTTGCCCGTCTCCAAATCAGCGATGTGCATGCTGCCGCCGCGGCCGCGGCAGTAGCCGGTCTCCTTGCCCAGGAACTCGGCCATCATCAGCCGCACGTCCGCGCCCTTGGCCAGGCAGTGCCCATGGCCCCGGTGTGTGCTCAGGATGTAGTCTTCCTTACGCAGCGCCGCACAGACGCCGGAGGGCACCGCTTCCTGGCCGATGCCAAGGTGCATCGTGCCGTGCACCCGGCCCAGGGCGAAGAGCTGGTCGGCCTTCTCCTCGAAGGCGCGGATCAGCAGCATCGTCCGCAGCATCGCCGCCATCCGGTCGGCGCCCACCGCCATCGTCTTCACGACGAGGCCTCCTCCGCGATCCTGGCCGCGCGGAGCACGCCGCGGGCGGCGAGGTGATCAGTGACGAGGATGTCCACGAAGCCGGCACGCAGCGCACCGATCAGGGCCTCCGACTTGTCGGCCCCGCCGGCCACCGCGATCACGGTGGGGATGCGTTTGAGGTCGGCCACCTCGACCGCCAGGATGCGGCGGTCAAGAGCGGCGTCCACCGGGGCGCCGTCGATCGAGAACGGGCGCGTGCACACGTCGCCGACCGCGCCCATGGAGCGCAGCGCGGCGAGCTCGCGCAGGCTGAAGTAGCCGCTCTGCACCACGGTGGACGACGGCACGAGGGCGCCGATGCCCACGAGCGCCACGTCGACGTGGCGGGCCGCCTCCAGGACGCGCGCGATCCGGGGATCGGAGAGCAGCGCGGTCCGCACCTCCGGCCCGGCCACGATGGCCGGCGCGTGCAGGAGATGGTGCACCCCGCCGTGCGCTTCGGCCAGGCGCCGCGCCAGATCGTTGGCATGGATCTCCGCCGCGACGCTGCCCACGCCGCCGACCAGCGGCACGACCGTCGTGCCCAGCCGCCGGGGGGTGAGGGCGTCGATCGTCGCCCGCAGCGTCGTCCCCCACGACACTCCGACCCGCTGCCGGGCCTTGAGGACACGCTCCAGACAAGCCGCGGCCCGGCGCGCGATCGTCCCCCGCATCGCCTCGGGGCGCTCGCCGCCGCGGACGACGATCGCCTCGCGCACCCCGAACCGCTCCTCCAGCTCGCCCTCCATCCGGCTGAAGGTCTCCTCCGGAGCGGCGATCTCGATGCGGACGATCCCGTTCCGCCGGGCCCGGGCCAGCAGCCGCGAGACCGTCGGCCGCGACAGCCGCAGCCGCTGCGCGATCGCCTCCTGCGTGAAGTGCCGCAGGTAGTAGAGGTCGGCCACCTTGACCATCAGGCTCTGCTCGTCGCTCATCGGCTCTCCACCCGCGCCTCCCGGGTCTCCCGCGCGGCCCACTGGTCCTGCCGGCGGCGGAGGCCCGCGATGACCTGGCGCTCGTCGATCTCGACGTCGGCGGCGGCGAGCACCGCACCCCGGCGCACCGCACGCCGCATCCGGGCGCCGTGGAGCAGTCCGAGGGGGACCGCATCCCCGCGGCGCGCCCGCGCCGCGTCCTCGGCCACCCCGTACACCGTCTCGCCGCCGATCCCGTCCAGCGACTCTCCCTGGCGCAGATCGCGCTTCGCCGCCGCGACGCACTCCGCGCGCGGCAGGCCGGATGCGGCCATGGTCACCTCGCCGTAGAGAGCCGCACGGGCGATCGAGCGGGGCACCTCCAGGCTCGCCAGATGGAACGGCCGCTGCAGAAGGTAGTACGGCCCCGTCCCCATCCGGAGGTACGCGAGATCGCGCCGCACGGTCCCGTCCGCCGCTGCGGCGACGACGAACACGCCCGGGGCCACGTCGCCGA
>DASUAK010000237.1:0-2932 GCA_035763845.1 bacterium
CCGCCGTAGACCGCAACCGAGCCCTCGCGGAAGAGCAGGCCGATCGGGCCCAGCGTGTAGGTCTGCTTGCCGAGGCGCCAGTTGAATCCGAACACGGCCACATCGACATACGCGCGGTCGAACGTCACGCCGACGATCGGATAGCCGCCGCCGTTGACGTTGTTGATGATATCAGTCGATGGCGCGATGTCTCCGCAGCCGTCTCCGGTACCGCCCGTGGCGTTGCTGGACGTGCTGCTGCCGAAGCCGAAGACGCCGCCGTCACAGCTGTCCAGGAGCATGTTCACCGTGGCGGTAGCGGTCGGGCTGATCCGTCCGTTGAAGGTCAGGTTGAACAGCCCGTAACCGTAGGTCGTGCCCCCCGAGGACGAGACAGCCTGGGTGCGGAGGTCAGACTGGTATCGAAAGAACGCGAAGCCCTCCACCCGGGTGTTGTCCAGACGGCCACGCAGGGCGGCAAGCTCCTCCTCCACTGCGGTGACCCGGACGCCCAGGGCGGCGAGCTCTGCGCGGAACTCGTTGATCAGCCGCTGCAGGGTGGTGATGTCTGCCCGGCTGACGTCGATCTTGGCGGGAGCCGGCGGCGCGGGGATCTTGATGGCTTCGATCCGCGCGAGGAGCCGGGCCACCACCATGGCGATCTCATAACGCGTCATCGCCCGATCGCCCTTGAAGGTCCCATCGGGATAGCCCTCGATGAGGCCCTTCGCGGCCAGCTCGGCAATCGCGTCAAATGCCCAGTGATCGGTGGGCACGTCCGCAAACGGCTGGCTGAAGGCGGGGGAGACAATCGCGAGCACGAGCATTGCTGCGATGGCAAGAGCGACTTTCTTCATGTGTGCTCGTTACCCCCTTGAGTGGGTGATCCGAGCATCGGGCCGTTGGCGCGGCAAGTGGTCGTGTTTCCTCTCCGCACCGTGAGCCTTCTGCCCGTCGTCCCCGAGTCCGGCACGTCGTACGGTCGTCCGGCGGCGGTTTCCGGCGTGACCTGCTACCCCTCACTCCCTTCTTCGCCGCACCGACGTCCATGGACCGACTCCGGTCCGGATCGCGGGTGACATCTTGAAGCGCGAACTGTTGAAAGTCGTTCTACCTGGCCCGAGGCGGGCCAGGTCGAGCCAATATTAGATTCTACGGGTCCGGAGGAGACCATGTCAACGAAATGGACCGCCTCCGTCTTCGGTTCCAGCTAGGTATACGGCGCAATGGGGCCATTTCCTGCTCTTGCCGGGAAGTTCCATCAACCCTCGCGGGCGCCCCCTCCTCCCAGGAATCGCCTTCCCAAGGCGATGGCGGAGTAGTCGTCGTAGGCCTCCTGGGGGAGCTGCATGGATCGCGGTATGAGGCGCCGCCAGCCCCGGGGGGGATGGTCGGCGAAGTAGAGCCTCCGGGCCTCCAGCGTGGTGTCCGCCTCCCGGACGGTCCGGAAAGTCAGAGAGGGGATTCCCGAGGCCAGGGCCGCCTGCACCTCGGCAGAGCCCGTCCGGTCACCCACAGCGGCCAGCGCGAAGGGATGCCGCTCACGAAGTGCCGTGACCGCGGAGACCAGCCCGGAGACGGGGACGACCAGGTGCGCCAGCACCCGGCCGTCTTCCACCCCGAGGACGGCCAGGCCGCACTTCTTCCGCCCCGGGTCGACCGCCAGGATGGCCTGGGACGCCGTCATGGGACCACGAACCGCACTGGGACCAGGACCCACGCCTCGATCGGCTCCCCGTCCCGCGTGGCGGGCTGGAAACGCCACCTGGAGGAGGCCTGGATGGCGGAGGCGTCCAGAACGGAGTGCCCCGAGGATTCCGCCACATCTACATCCCCAACCGTACCATCCGCCCGCACCAGGATCCTGAGGACGACCCGCCCCTGGGCGACGACGGTCCGGATCTCAGGGGTGAGACTGGAGCGGTCGATCGTCATCTCGCCGGCATCCCCGGGATAAGCTGCGGAGGGGGTCAGGAGGACCGGCGGGCGGAGAACGGGCGCCAAACCCGCGGGCTGCGGCGCCTCGGTCTGGGGAAGCTGGGCCTGCGCGCCCGGTGGCGCAGACGGCTGCGCGACGGCCGGCGAATCGACACTGTTCCCCCTGCCGGCCATCCTCACTTCCTCGGGGGGAACTCGAAGGGGAGCGGGCGGCGCCGGCTGAGAGGATGGGGAGCTCGGAGGCACGGGCCGGGATGCGGCCGGCCTCGGGATGGGTCTCACGGCCCTGGGCTGTGGAGCCGCCCGCCGGTGGCGGAAGCCGGCCTCGAGGGGCGCTGGCTCTCCTCCTTCCTCCGAGGCGGTGGGACCAGGACGGAGCGGCCCTACCCCGAGCCGGGGGGGCGGCCCGGGCGGCGGAACCCGGACCGCCACTCCTCCGGCCAGCGCGATCAGCAGGATGATGCCTCCGATCCACAGCCACGCGCGCCGCATCTCAGTAGCTCCGTGAGGCGCTGAGGAACACGGTCCGCCCCGGAACAGGATATCCCTTGACCACCTCATAGGTGGCGTCGAGGGCGTTGTCCACGCCGATCGAGACCGTCCAGCCGGAGGCGGTCCGCAGCTGGTAGCGGAGCGCGACATCCACATAGCCCTGGAGCGTGACGGCCGCCGCGGGGAAGACGGAAAAGTCCACGTCGGCCCTCGGTCCCACGTAGCCCGCGAGCAGCGTGAGCGATGAACCGCCGGCATCGCGGGTGAGCACGGCCTGCGCGGAAAACGCGGGAACGCGGGGGAGCGGCGCGCCCGTGGCTCGATCCAGCGCCTCCTGGAGCGTGGCGTGGGCCCGGAGGGACCAGCGCGGACCCAGGGGCCGCCTGACCTCGCCGGAGATCCCCCGGATGAACGCCGAGCCGATGTTCTGCGGAGGACATCCCCCCGAGATGAGATCGCGGGCGTCGGTCTGGAAGACGGTGACCGTGCTCATCCGTCCCGCCCCCGACCGCTCGAGTGAAGC
>DASUAK010000238.1:0-6623 GCA_035763845.1 bacterium
TCCCCGGCGAGCGGCCGTCCCTCCGCGCGGGCGCGGGCCTCCGTCGGCGCCAGCACCGGGCCGCTGGGCGGGACGATGCCGTTCTTGGCTCCCATCTCGATGGCCTGATTGGCCAGCACCGCCCGCTCGTCGAGATCCAGCGCCTCCACGGCCGGCCCGTCGAACTCGATCGCCTTGTAGATCGCGAAGTCGGTCCTGAGGCGCCGCAGCACCTCCATCGCCATGTCCCGCGCGGTGAGGTAAGGCGGCAGCGCTCCCTCGAAGCGGATGCGCACTGTCGGGGGCACCCGCAGCCAGATCTGGCCCGTGACCAGCACGGTGGCCAGCTCGGTGGCGCCCACGCCGACGGCCAGCGCGCCCGAGGCGCCGGCCGTGACCGTGTGCGAGTCGGCGCCGACGACCAGCGTGCCGGGGACGGCGAGGCCCTCTTCGAGCAGCAGGTTGTGCATCACCCCGACGCTGTCGAAGAAGTGCGGCAGCGCGCGCCCGCGGGCCCAGTCGCGTGTCAGCTTCACGATCTCCGCGTGCCGCTGGTTCGCGGCGGGAGCGAAGTGGTCGATGGCGAGGACGACCTTCTGCGGATCCCACAGCCGGCCGCCCAGGCGGTCGAGCGTCCCGGCGATCCGCCGGGGACC
The DNA here is from genome assembly GCA_035763845.1 of bacterium. Lineage (GTDB taxonomy): Bacteria > Sysuimicrobiota > Sysuimicrobiia > Sysuimicrobiales > Kaftiobacteriaceae > Kaftiobacterium. The sequence goes on from DASUAK010000238.1 coordinate 636, forward strand.
GGAGGAATCGTGCATCGCGGCGAGGTCCACCGCGGCCCAGACCTCGTCCCCCGGCCGGACGGCGGGACGGCCCGCGGCCCGGGCGATGATCTTCTCGGTCAGCGTCATCGGCGCCATCAGCGCACCCGCACGCGCGGACCGCGCGCCCCCTGGTAGCCGAGGGCCGAGGAGATCGTCCGGGCGCCCTCGAGCACGAGCGCGGTGAAGCGGCGCACGCGGTCCGGTGTGAAGCGGTAGGTGGGCCCCGAGATGGTCAGCCCGGCGACGACCCGGCCCGAGGCGTCGCGCACGGGCGCGCTCACCGCAGAGGCGCCCTCGACGCGCTCGTCGCTGGTCACCGCCACCCCGCGCCGCCGGATCTCGGCCAGGCCGCGGCGCAGGCGCACCGCATCGACCACGGTTCGCCCCGTGAGGCGGTCCAGCCCCGATGCGATCACTGCCTCGACCTCGGACTCGGGCAGGTGGGCCAGCAGCAGCTTTCCCGAGGCCCCGGCATAGAGCGGCATCGGCCGTCCCAGCTCGACGGCGTGGCGGATGTCGTGGGTGCTCTCCGCCTTCTCGATGCAGACCCGCCGCCGGTCGATGACGACGTTGAGGTTGACGGTCTCGCCGGTTTCGCCGGCCAGCGCGTGGATGACCGGCAGCGCGGCCTCGCGCACGTGCGTCTGCGCGAGGAACGTCGTCCCCAGGCGGAAGACGTTGAGGCCGAGACGGTACTGCGCGGTGAGGGGATCGCGCGCCAGGAAGCCCCGGCCGGCCAGCACCGAGACGAGCCGGTGCACCGTGGCCTTGGGAAGATGCACGGCGCGGCTGAGCTCGGAGATGCCGAGGCCCCGACCCTCCCGCAGGAACGCGAGGAGGATGTCCAGGGTCCGCTCGGCGGCGCGCGCGGAGCCCCCGGCGGGGAGGCGGGCCGTGCTGCGCTTGCGTTCCATCGATGGTCCCCCGCCGGGGTGCCGCTCCGTCCCGCTACCGCTTCGGGCAGAGGTCGGCCGCGCTCAGCACGACCGGCGCCTGGCTCGCGTAGTCGCGGTCGGTGACGAGGATCTTCTTGAAGCCGCCCTCGTACCGCGCCACCCCGGCCCGCATGTCGGCCTGTCCGCAGGCGGTGAAGCCGTACGTGCCGTAGGGCAGCTCAAACCGCTCGCCGGAGAGGATCTTCTGCGCCGCGGCCACGCTGTTCGTCGTGCCGGCCTTCTCGAGGGCCTGGCGGACGAGGTGCACGGTACCCCACCCCCACCCGTTGTCCCGGGTGGCCCGCCGGTTAAAGCCCTTGAGGAAGGCCAGGGAGAGCACCTTCGACTCGCGCTCCGGCTCGCCGCGCTTGAACAGCCGCTCGTCCGCGCCGTCGTCGTAGAACCACGGCGAGAAGAAGCCCCGGTTGCGGTCCCCGACCGCCTCCATGTAGGGCGCGTTCTCGAGCAGGTCGCTGCCGTAGAAGGCCTGGGTGAGGCCGAGCTCGCGGTACTGCAGCGTGATCCCGATCATCTCCCCCAGCAGCCCCATCGCCACCAGCGCCTGGGCGCCCGACCCCTTGGCGCGCGTCAGGATGGTCCGGAAATCCGTCGCCCCGAAGTTGAAGTACTCCGGCTCGGCGACGAAGCGGCCGCCGAGCTTCTCCACGACGGCCCGGAACTCGGTGACCATGGAGCGGCCGAAGTCGGTGTTCTGGCCCATGGCGAAGAAGGTCGTGTGGTTGTTGGCCACCACCGCGTACTTGGCCAGCGGTGCGACCTCGGTCTTGGCCTGAGGCCCCAGGCGCACGGAGTACCTCGCGCCGGCCTTCTCCCGCGCGGCGCCGGTGAGGTCGGTGGCGTAGGCGTAGAAGATCTGTGGGATGTTCGCCTGCGCGAAGATCGGCTGCGCGGCGAGGGCCGCGGAGCTGCAGAAGCTGCCGCCGACGAAGTCCACGCGCCGCCCGATCAGCCGGTTCGCGGCCTCGGTGGCGCCCTGCGGGCTGCAGCGGTCGTCCTCGTAGACGAGCTCGACCCGCACCCGCCGGCTGCCCACACGGATGCCCCCGGCCTCGTTGATCAGCCGGGCGGCGAGATCCGCCCCCTCGCGCACCCCGTTCCCCTCCGCCGCCGCCCCCCCGGTGAGCGGCAGGAAGAACCCGATCGTGACCCGGTCCGCGGCCGGCGCCGCCCCGCCCAGACCGGGCGCGGCGAGCAGACCCAGGACGAGGACCCCGGCGAGCAGCGCTCCCGCCGTCCTGCGCATCGATGCGATCCGCATGAGCTGGTGCCTCCTCCGTTCCATGATGTGGAACCTGTGTCTCATCTGAGGCCGGTCCTGCCCAATTGGACGGAGGGAGGCGGCCTTCCTCCCGCAAGGACGCGCGGCGCGCCGCACCGAACGGTGGGAGGCGCATGGACCTCGCCACGCTCGCCCAGTACGTCATCAACGGGACCTTCGCCAGCAGCGTCTATGCGCTCATGGCCCTGGGCCTGACCCTCATCTTCGGCGTGATGCAGATCGCCGACTTTGCGCAGGGCGCCCTCTACATGCTGGGCGCCTACGTGAGCTTCTTCATCACCAACCGCGCGGGGCTCAGCTACTTCCTCTCGCTCCCCGCGGCCATGGTGGCCGTGGCGGCGGTGGCGGCGGTGAACCATCTCGCCGTGTACCGCCCCCTCAGCCGCGCCGGCGGCGCGACGACGTTCGTCGCGGCCCTCGGCATCATGCTCATCCTGCAGAACACGGCGCTGTGGGCCTTCGGGGCCGACTTCCGGCTGATCCGCTCCCCGTTCGGCGACGCCCGCGTGAACGTCCTGGGGGCCGTGATCACCTACCAGCAGCTCTTCATCATCGGGGTCACCGGCGCGCTGATCGGCGGGGTGTGGCTCTTCCTGCGGCGCACCCGGCCGGGCAAAGCGCTGCGGGCGATGTCCCAGAACCGGGACGCGGCCCGGCTGGCCGGGATCAATCCCGACCGCACCGCCCTGACCACCTTCGCCCTGGCCGGGGCGCTGGCCGGCAGCGCCGGCGCGCTCGTCTCCCCGCTGCGCGCCTTCGACCCGCACATCGGCGCGCTCGCCATCCTCAAGTCGTTCGCCATCGTGATCTTCGGTGGGATGGGGAGCGTGCCGGGCGCCCTGCTCGGCGCCGTGATCGTGGGGCTGGCCGAGACGATGACGGCGGCCTACCTCGCCGCCGAGTACGCCGACCTCATCGCCTTCGTGCTGATGATCGCGGTGCTGTTCGTCCGCCCGCAGGGACTGCTCGGCCGGGCGGGGGGGCCGTGAGCAGGAGCGCCGTGCGGCGGGTCCTGCTGCTGGCCGCGGCGGCGGCCGCGCCGTTCGTCTTCCCGACGTTGGCCCAGCGCAATCTGCTCGTGCTCATCGCCATCAACGTCGTCCTCGTGGCGAGCCTCGATCTGCTGATGGGGAGCGCCGGGCTGCTCTCGCTGGGGCACGCCGGCTTCATGGGCGTCGGCGCCTACACCTCCGCCCTGCTGGTCATCCACTACCGGGCGCCCTTCCTCCTCGCTCTCGCCGCGGCCGCGATCGCGGGCGGAGCGGCGGGGTTCCTCATCGGCTATCCGTCGCTGCGCCTGCGGCACCATTACTTCGTCCTCGTCACCTTCATCTTCGGGATCATCCTCACGCTGCTGTTCACCAGCCTGGTGGGATTGACCCGCGGGCCGATGGGCCTGCCCGGCATCCCCTTTGCCTCGATCGGCCTGCCGGGCGCCGGCCGCTATACCTTCAACACCTTCCAGTCGAAGATGCCCTACTACTATCTGGCCGCGGCGATCGCCGCCGCCGTGCTGTGGCTGCGCGGGCGGCTGCTGCAGGGGCGGCTGGGCTTCGCCCTCGCCGCCGTCCGCGAGGAGGAGGACCTGGGCCTGGCCGTGGGTATCCACACGCACCGCTACAAGGTGCTGGTCTTCAGCATCAGCACCGCCCTGGCCGGGGTGGGGGGCTCGCTCTACGCGCACTACACGACGTTCGTCAGCCCCGAGGTCTTCACGTTCGTGGACTCGTTCAACCTGTTCGTGATGAACATGATCGGGGGCGCGGGCACCCCCGCCGGGCCGGTCGTCGGGCCCGTCCTCCTCACCGTGGTGCGTGACGCGCTGCGCGGGATCTCCCCCGTGGCCGCGGAGATCGCCTTCGGCGTCTTCCTCATCGCGGCGATCGCCTTTCTCCCCGCGGGTTTGATGGGAGCCCTGGCGCGGCTCCGGGCGCGGGAGGCCTCGTAGTGGCGATCCTGGAGGTGGAGCGCCTGACGAAGTTCTTCGGCGGCTTCCGCGCCGTGGCCGCGCTCTCGTTCGCGGTCGAGGAGGGGGAGCTCCTCGGGCTGGTCGGGCCGAACGGCGCGGGGAAGACCACCACCTTCAACCTGATCACGGGGTTCGCGCGGCCCACGGCCGGGCGCATCCGCTTCCTCGCCGATGACGTCACGGGACATCCGCCGCACGACCTGGCCCGCCGGGGACTGGTCCGCACCTTCCAGCACACCACGCTCTTCGCCCGGCTCTCCGTGGAGGAGAACGTGCGCATCGGGTGCTTCATGCAGCTGCCGCCCGGGCTGCGGCCCACCCTGCTCGGCCTCTCCCCCGCCGAGCGCGCGCGCCTCGACGGCCGCGTGGACGAGATCGTCGCCTTCGCCGGCCTCGGGCGCCACCGCCGCAGCGCGGCCCAGGACCTGGCCTACGGCGATCAGCGCACCCTCGAGATCGCCGTCGCCCTCGGCGCCTCCCCGCGCCTCCTGCTGCTGGACGAGCCTTTCGCGGGGATGAACCACGGCGAAGCGGACCTCTGCATGGCGCTGATCCACCGGACGCGCGGGCGGGGCGTCACGGTGCTGCTCGTCGACCACCACATGGACACGCTGATGAAGCACTGCGACCGCCTGGTCGTGATGCACCACGGCGAGAAGCTGGCCGAGGGCACCCCCGCGGCGATCCGCAGCGACCCGCGCGTGATCGAGACGTATCTCGGCGGCCCGGTCGATGCTTGAGCTGCAGGCGGTGAGCGTCTTCTACGGGAAGATCCGGGCCCTCGCCGAGGTCTCCCTCCGGGTCGCCTCCGGCGAGGTCGTCGCCCTCATCGGGGGCAACGGCGCGGGCAAGACCACCACGCTGCGCGCCATCTCCGGGCTCCTGCGCCCGCGCGCCGGGCGGATCGTCTTCGAGGACCGTGAGATCACGCGCTGGGGCCCCGAGCGCATCGTCCGCTCGGGACTGGCGCACTGTCCGGAAGGCCGGCAGGTCTTCCCGGAGATGACGGTCCTGGAAAACCTCGAGATGGGCGCCTACGCGCGGCCCGGCGGAACGGCCGACCGGCTGGATCGCGTCTTCACCCTGTTCCCCGTGCTGCGCGAGCGGCGCGGACAGCGGGCGGGCAGCCTCTCCGGGGGCGAGCAGCAGATGCTGGCCATCGGCCGGGCCCTGATGTCGGAGCCGCGGCTCATCCTCTTCGACGAGCCCTCGCTCGGCCTGGCTCCCGTGGTCGTGCGGGAAGTAGCCCGCTCCATCCGGGCGTTGAATGAGGCAGGAGCGACGGTGCTGCTGGTCGAGCAGAACGCCCGGCTGGCCTTCACCGTCGCCCACCGCGGCTACGTCCTGGAGAACGGCCGCATCGTTCTGGAAGGAGCGATCGCCACGCTGGCCGGCGACGAGCGCGTCCGCCAAGCCTACCTGGGCGGCTGAGCGAGGAGGACCCGCATGGCCGGGGATCCGATCGGCATCGTCCGGCGGTATCTCGAATCCACCGAGGAACGGCGGGTTGACGAGGCCGAGGCCTTCCTGGCGCCCGGCGCCCAGCTCATCTTCCCAGGGGGCCGGTACCGCTCCGTGCGGGAGATGGCGGCCGCATCGGCCGGCCGGTACCGCTGGGCCCGCAAGACCTTCGAGGAGTGGGACGTCGCGGTCCGGCGGGACGGCACCGCGATCGTCATCAGCACCGGCACGCTGTCGGGCGAGAACCTGCACGGCGTGCGCTTCGAGGGCGTGCGGTACATCGACCGCTTCGTGCTCCGCGA
>DASUAK010000239.1:0-3506 GCA_035763845.1 bacterium
GCTTGCCGTCCTCCAGGAGGTGGTCAGCCGGTACGAGGTGGACGGCATCGTCCTCGACCGCATCCGCTTCCCGGACGGCACGGCCGACTTCTCCGACTTGAGCCGCGCCCGCTTCGAAGCGCACCTGGGCCGGCCGGTAGAGTCCTGGCCCGGCGACGTCCTGTCGGGGACGGGGGAGCAGCTGGTCCAGGGTCCGCTCTTCCCCGAGTGGGTCGCCTGGCGCGCCCGCATCATCCAGCAGTTCGTGCGGGCGGCCGAGGCGGTTGTCCACGGGAACAAGCCCGCCATTGCCTTCGGGGCGTACGTCGGAGGATGGTATCCCACCTACTGGCAGGAGGGTGTGAACTGGGCCAGCAGACGTGCCCCCACCAGCTCGTGGCCCGAGCTGTCGTGGGTGGGCGCCCCCTGGCAGGAGGCGGCGGTGGGGGAGATGCTCGACTACCTGATGGTGGGGCTGTTCTATGGTCCGGTGCGGCCGCTCGAGGCGCTGCGTGCGGGCTCACCCGGCTGGATGAGCGTCGAGGGGGGCGCGCTCATGGCACGGGACCTGCTGGCCGGCGGCGCCGCTCCGGTCGGATCGCTCTATCTGCTGCTGTACGAGCACCAGCCCGAGCAGTTCCGCGCCGCGCTGGAGACGGTGCTCTCCCTGCACGGCGGGGCGATGCTGTTCGACCTCGTCCATCTCGAGCGCTACGGCTGGTGGAGCCTGCTCCCGGCCCCCGCGCAGGCCGGCCCCTGATCCCTCGCCGTCCTCAGGACGGCGCCGGGGGCGAGGCCGCACCCATCACGTGGAAGCCGCTGTCCACGAAGAGGGTCGTGCCGGTGACGGCCCGGCTGAGGTCGCTGGCCAGGAAGACGGCGACGTCGCCGACGTCCTCGATCGTGATGTTGCGCCGCAGCGGGGCGAGCTCCTCGGTAACGTCCCGGAGGCGCGAGATGCCCTTCACCGCGCTCCCGGCCAGCGTCTTGAGGGGTCCCGCCGAGATCGCGTTCACGCGGATCCCGTTCGGCCCCAGCTCGGAGGCCAGGTAGCGGACTTCCGCCTCCAGCGCCGCCTTGGCCACGGCCATGATGTTGTAGCCGGGGACCACGCGCTCCACCGCGTTGTAGGTGAGGGTGAAGAGGCTCCCGCCCTGCGTCATCAGCGGCGCGGCGCGCCGCGCGATCGTGAGCAGCGAGTAGGCGCTCACGGCCATCGTCAGCGTGTAGCCGTTCCGGGACACCTCGTTCAGCGGCCGGCTCAGGTCGTCGCGGTCGGCATAGGCGATGCAGTGCGCCACCGCGTCGAGGCGGCCCCAGCGGTCCGACAGCCCCGCGAAGATGGCGTCGAGCTGCTCGTCGGAGGTGACGTCGCCCGGGAAGGTGGGAAAGGCCGCCCGGCCGCCCAGGGTGTCGAGCAGCTCGTCGAGGTTCTCCTTCAGGCGTTCACTCTGGTAAGTGAAGGCCAGCTCTGCGCCTTCCCGGTGGAAGGCCTCGGCGATCCCCCAGGCGATGCTTCGTTTGTTGGCCACGCCCATGATCAGCGCTCTCTTCCCTTTGAGCAGCATGGCTCACCCCGACTTCTCGACGTAACGGATCAACCCCAGGACGCTCTGCCGGATCGGCATGATGACCTCGAACCGCGCGGCGGCGCCGGCCCCGTCGAGGGCCTCGATCTGCCGCATCGCCAGCTTCCGCATCTCCCCCGTGATCGCCTCGCCGTCCATCCCCGATCGGAGGAGTTCGCGCACATGGGCCAGCCCTTCCGCCAGCCGGTGCTCCAGCTGATTCAGCAGCTCGTCCACCCAGGTGTGCGGGCCGAAGTGGGTCAGCAGCAGCCGGCGCGGGCGCAGGGCCCGGATCCGGCGCAGCGAGGTCTGCCACGCCGGGATGTCCAGCTCCGGCGGGGGCGTGGGCGCCCGGACGAACTTCGACCGCGGCAGGGCGACCCCCGCGACGTCCCCGGTGAAGAGGTCCCCGGAGGCCTCGTCCAGATAGGCGTGATGGTGGCGGGCGTGTCCGGGCGTGTCGAGCGCGACGAGCGTGCGGCCGCCGATGCGCAGCCGGTCGCCGTCGCCCAGGACGCGCAGGCGGGCCTCCGGCACGGGAACGGTATCACCGAACAGCCGGACGAGGTCGTCCCCGTACAGCCGGCCGGCACTGTTCAGCAGCCGGGTCGGATCGGCGAGGTGCGGCGCCCCGACCGGGTGGACACAGACGGTGGCGTTCGGGAGGCGCCCGGCGAGCGTTCCCGCACCGCCCGCGTGGTCGAGGTGGATGTGGGTGACGGCGATGACTCTGATGTCCTCGGGCCGGAGTCCGGCCGCGCGGATGCCCTCGAGCACGGCGTCGGCGCGCGAGGCGGGGCCGGTTTCGATGAGACCGGAGGTCTCCCCCAGCACGAGGTACACGCCGACGGCCTCCGGCGTGCCGTTGTACCCCGTATCGATGAGGACGAGATCAGAGCCGAGGGATGTAATGCTCACCCGACCACAATACACCACGCCCCACGAGCGTGGCTAGGGAACGCGGTTCGGGTCGAGGCCGTAGCCGAGGACGCCGTAACGCCGGCCGGTGCGCGGATCCACCAGCCGGATATTGTCGAGATACAGCCGCGGCGTGCGCCAGAGCAGTCCGAGGGCCTTCCACAGCGACATCTCGTGATAGCGGTCGGGCCAGAGCTCCTTGAGCAGGCGTTTCACGTGGGGCGCGTACTTGGCGCTCATCGCCGGGAAGACGTGATGCTCGGTGTGGTGGCTGAAGTTGGAATGGAGGACGTCCAGGATCTTCGGCACGGACACCGTGAGCGAGCCCGCCAGCGGATCGTCCTCTTCCAGCAGCGGGTTCAGCAGGTGGTTCGTCGCGATGTAGGACATCACGATGAAGTTGCTCACCAGCAGCGGCAGGACGTAGAAGAAGAGGAACGAGCCCCAGCCCAGCCAGACGCCCATGCCGACCCAGAAGACGATGGGGAGGACGGTCTCGATGATCACCCGCACGCGCTGCCGCCGGGGCATCGTCGGCAGGGAGTGGGCGAGGACCAGGGCGGCGTGGAGGTTCAGCCAGACCGTCAGCAGGGCGAAGAAGCGCAGGCTGCGCACTGGCACCAGGCGGTGCAGGATCTGCAGGGCCCTTCGCTCGTGATAGTCCTCGAGGGTGCTGTAGGCGTCCGGATCCTGCCCCTTCATCTGCGTGTGGCCGTGATGGCCGGCGTTGTGCCACTGCCGCCAGAGCAGCGGCGCGATGGCGTGGGGCAGGAGGCACAGGCCGCCCAGGACGTCGCGCAGCACGCCCTTTCCGACGACGGCCCCGTGCAGGATCTCGTGGCCCAGGAACCCGAGGCACCCGAAGGCCCCTCCGACGCCGAGGCCGATCAGCGCGTCCGCCCACCAGGGCAGCGACAGGGCCGCGATCACCCAGGTGCCCGCCGCGGCGGCCGCGACGTACGGGATCATCCAGAGGACTCGGTGGGGAACGGGCTGGAAGTACCGGGCCGGGAGACGGCGCCGGAGTTCTTGCGCGTAGAG
>DASUAK010000240.1:0-22822 GCA_035763845.1 bacterium
GGGCCTGGACGTCCAGGCTCGTGGCCCGGTGGAATTCCGGGGTCGACGGTACAGTCCGTATGAGAGGAAGACGGCGGGGTCCGGCGCCTGCGCGCCCCCAGGACGCCCAGTTCGGGCGTCTTTTTCTTTTGGCGCCCGCCAATTCGGAAGGAGGCAGCGGAATGAAGGCACGGGACCTGGCAGCGGCGGCGATCTTCATCGCTCTGACCTTCGTCGTCACGCGCTATACCGTCATCCCCATCCCGGCGACGAAGGGGTACTTCAACCTCGGGGAAGTCGTCATCTACATCGCAGCGCTCGTCTTCGGGCCGGCGGTCGGCGCGCTGGCCGGCGGGCTCGGCTCAGCCCTGGCCGATCTCGTCGCCGCGCCGCAGTTCGCCCCGTTCACGCTCGTCATCAAGGGCGTGGAGGGGTTCATCGTCGGGCGGCTCGCCGGGCGCGCCCCGGCCAGCCGGCTGGCGGCGACCGTGCTCGGCGGGGCGTGGATGGTCGCGGGCTACTTCACGGCGGAGGTCCTCTTCGCCCAGCCTCTCGGCATCGCCCCCACCCCCGGCGCGGCCGTGGGCGCAGCCCTGACCGAGGTGCCGTTCAACCTCATCCAGGTGGCGGCCGGCATCGTCGTCGCCTCACTGGTCGCCCCGCGCCTGCGCGGCGCGGCACCCGAACGCCTGGCGCGGTGAGGCCCGGCAAGGTTCCGAGCGACGTCCTGCAGCGGGTCGTCTACCCGCACCTGGGGCGGCGCGCCGACGTCCTCGTCCATGCCGGGCTCGGCGAGGACTGCGCCGTCATCGACTTCGGGGAGTGGGCGGTCGTGCTCACCACCGATCCGGTGACGGGAGCGGCCGCCCACCTCGGCCGCTACGCCGTGCACGTGTCGTGCAACGACCTCGCCACGAGCGGGGCCGAGCCGGTCGCCCTCCTGCTGACCCTGCTGCTGCGGGAGGGCGCCACGGAAGACGACCTTGAGCGGATCATGCTGGACGCCGGGCAGGCCGCCGCCTCGCTGGGCGTCGAGATCGTCGGCGGTCACACGGAGGTCACCCCGGGGATCGACCGGACCATCGCCGTCGTCACCGCGGTGGGCCGGGCGCGGAAGGGCGCGGTGATCTCGGCCGCCGGAGCCCGGCCCGGGGACCGGGTGCTGCTGACGAAGACGGCCGGGGTGGAGGGCACTGCCATCCTGGCCGCGGATCTCGCGGATCGGCTGCGTGGTCGGGTGGATGAGGGCACCCTGGCCCAGGCACGGCGGTTCCTTGAGAAGATCAGCGTGGTGCCGGAAGGCCTCGCGGCCGCGAAGAGCGGCGCGGCCGCGATGCATGACGTCACCGAAGGCGGCGTGCTTGGCGGCGCCTGGGAGCTGGCGGAGGCCTCCGGGATCGGCATCGAGGTGCTGGCCGACCAGATCCCCGTGGCCCCCGAGACCGCGGCGATCTGCCGCGTCCTGGGCGTGGATCCCCTGCATCTGATCAGCAGCGGGGCGATGCTGATCGCCACCGGAGATCCCGCGCGGACGCTCCGCGCTCTGCGGGACCGGGGCGTCGGCGCGGCTGAGATCGGGGTGATGACCGCCTCCGAGCGGGTGGTCCGCCGGGGCGGGCGGTCCGAGACGCTCCGCGCGCCGCAGCCCGACGAGTTGTGGCGCGTGCTGGTCCGGCCGTAGTACAATCAGGGCAATCGCATACGCACGGCAGGGGAGCTCGGGGAGCCGGGCTGAGAGTGCGACCGATCCGTCGCAGACCCTTGTACCCGATCCAGGTAATACTGGCGTGGGGAAGTCAAGCGCCGACCCGGGGTTGGGTCGGCGCTTCGCCTTTCTCTTCCAGTCATCTCGTTTGGAGGAGGTTGTCGATGACCCGCAACGATCTGCAGCGCCTCGTGGAGATCGGCATCGCCGTGGCCCTCGTGGCCGTGCTCAGCAACATCCGGGTGTACAAGCTCCCCCAGGGCGGCTCGATCACGGCCGGGAGCCTGGTCCCGATCTTCTACATCGCGCTGCGCTGGGGAGGGAAGGCGGGCGTCCTGGCCGGCGTGCTGGCCGGCGCCGTGAACTACATCCTCGAGCCGTTCTTCGTGCACCCCGTGCAGGTCTTGCTCGACTACCCCGTGGCTTTCGGGCTGCTCGGCGTGGCCGGCTTCTTCCAGCGCAGCCCCGTGATCGGCATCATCATCGGCGGGCTGGGCCGCTTCCTCGCCCACTTCCTCTCGGGGGTCGTCTTCTTCGCGTCGTACGCGCCCGAGGGCACCTCGCCGGTGGTCTACTCCGCCGTGTACAACGGGAGCTACATGCTGCCCGAAGTGGTCATCAGCGTCGTGCTGACGCTGCTCGTCGTGCGCGCGATGGAGCGCATCCGGCCCGTCCAGCCGGCGTGACGGCGTTCTAATGCGGGCGGCGATCGTCGCGGCCGGCCCGCTCCGCGACCGGCCCGGTCTGCGCACGCGGATCCGCCGGGCAGATCTCGTCATCTGCGCGGACGGCGGCCTGCGCGCGGCCCGCCGTCTGGGGGTCCGCCCGGACGCGGCCATCGGTGACTTCGACTCGGCCACCGCGCCGCTGCTCGCCTGGGCGCGCCGGGCGGGCGCCGAGATCATCCGCCATCCCGTGGAGAAGGATCAGACCGACGCCGAGCTGGCCCTCGGCTTCGCGCTGGCCCGCGGGGCGCGGGAGGTCGAGCTGTTCGGGGCCCTCGGCGGGCGGGTGGATCACCTCCTGGCCAACGTGGCGCTGCTGCTGCGGGGCGGGAAGGCCCGGGTGCGCATCGTGGACGGCGGCGTCGAGATGTTCCTGGCCGGGCCGCGTACGGTCCTGGCGGCCCGGCCGGGGGACCTCGTCTCGCTGCTGCCTCTCTCCCGCACGGTCTCAGGGGTGACGACGTCGGGACTGAAGTACCCGCTCCGCGGGGCGGTCCTGCGTGAAGGCAGCAGCCTGGGGATCAGCAACGTCGTGCTCTCCGCCCGCGCCTCCGTCGCCGTTCGCGCGGGCGCTCTTCTCGTCGTGCACACGCGGCGCGGCCGGGGCTCTTTGCGGGCAAATGTATAATGGGAGCCATGCAGGATTACTGGATCAGGTCCGTGACCGAGGACGGCACGGTGCGGGCGATGGCCGCCGTCACGACGCGCACCGTGGAGCAGGCCCGCCGGCGCCATGCCACCGCGCCCACGGCGACGGCGGCGCTGGGCCGGACGCTCACCGCGGCCGGTCTGCTCGGTATCATGCTCAAGCTGGGTCAGACGGTGATGGTGCGTGTGCTGGGCGACGGCCCGCTCGGCGGGGCGCTCGCGATGAGCGACAGCAGCGGGGCCGTGCGCGGCTACGTCGCCAACCCGGACGTGCACCTGCCGCTGACACCGATGGGAAAGCTGGACGTCGGCCGGGCGGTGGGGCGGGGGACCCTGCACGTCACCCTGGACATGGGGATGCGCTATCCGTACCACGGCAGCGTGCCGCTGGTCTCCGGTGAGATCGGCGAGGACCTCGCCAGCTACCTCGTGACCTCCCATCAGATCCCGTCGCTGGTCGCCCTCGGCGTCATGGTGGCGCCCGACGAGCGGGTGCTGGCCGCGGGCGGCCTCATCGTGCAGGTGCTTCCCGGCGGCGACGAGAGCGTCACCGCCTACCTCGAGCAGCGGGCGCGGGTCCTGCCCACGGTGACCTCGATGATCAGCAGCGGCCGCACGCCCGAAGAGATGGTCGCCACCGCGCTGGGGGAGGTGCGCAGCCGGGTCGTGGAGCGCGCGCCGGTGCGCTTCCGCTGCGGGTGCACGGCGGCGAAGGTGCGGGCGGTGCTGGCCAGCCTCGGGGAAGACGAGATGCACGACATCGTGCGTGAGCAGGGGCAGATCGAAGTCCGCTGCAACTTCTGCGGGAAGCGCTACACCTTCGAGGAAGAGGACATCCCGGCCATCGTCGGGGAGGGTCCCGGCGGGCTCAGGAACGGCGAACGGTCCCCCTCGTAGGGGACCGTTCCGTTTCGGACTCCGACCGGCCCGAGGCGCTCAGCTTGCCCGCTTGACCCGGCCGCTCCGGAGACAGGTGGTGCACACCGCCCGGCGGCGGGGCGTCCCGTCGACCAGGATCCGCACCCGCTGCAGGTTCGGCAGGAACCGACGCTTCGTCTTGATCGCCGAGTGGCTGACCGAATGGCCGACCGCCGGCCCCTTCCCGCACACCACGCACTGACGCGCCATGATGATGTCCTCCGATCAGGGCAATGCCACGTGATTCTAGCACAGCAGGGCATCCAAGGAAAGGCCGCGGGGTCGTAGAACAGTGACCCGGATGGCCACGCCGCGTCTCTCCACATCCTCCGCCCGGCCGTCCCCGCCCGCCCGCGGGCTCCTCGCTCCGGTGCAGTACGTGAAGGGTGTCGGACCGGCGAGGGCGGACCAGCTCGCCCGGCTCGGCATCACGACCGTCGAGGACCTGCTCTATCACCGCCCCCGGCGGTACGAAGACCGGCGCCATCTCGCCCCCATCGCCTCGCTGCGTCCCGGCCAGAAGACGTCGACGCAGGGCACGGTCGTCGCGCTCAGTGAGAAGCGGTACGGCACCTACCAGTTTCAGGCGGCCGTGGCCGACGACGGCGGCGTGCTCCAGTGCATCTGGTTCGGGCAGCGCTACCTCCGGCGGCTGATCTCCCGCGGCACCCGGCTCATCGTCTACGGCCGGGTAGAGCGGTCCACGCCCCCGGTGATGATCGTCGAGGAGTTCGAGATCCTCAGCGGCGGGGCCGAAGACAGCATCCATACCCAGCGCATCGTCCCGGTACACCCCGCCACCGAGGGCCTGACCCCGCGCGTGCTGCGCTCCATCATCCACACGGCGCTCGAGACGTACACCCGGGAGGTCCCGGAGATCCTGCCCGAGGATGTGGTGCGCCGGCACCGTCTGCAGGAGCGCTCACACGCGCTGCGGTCCCTGCACTTCCCCGAAACGCTGCAGGAAGCGGAGACGGCGCGCGAGCGGCTGGCTTTCGAGGAGCTGTTCGTCCTCCAGCTCGGGGTGCTGATGCGCCGTGAAGGCCTGGCCCGGATCGACAAAGGCTACCGGTACGCCGCCGGGGACGACGTGCTGCCCGCCTTCACCGCCTCGCTCCCGTTCCCGCTGACGGGCGCCCAGGAGCGCGCGGTCGCCGAGATCGTGCGGGATCTGCGCCGCAGCGCGCCGATGAACCGCCTGCTGCAGGGCGATGTCGGCTCCGGCAAGACGGTCGTGGCCGCCGCCGCTCTGTTCCTCGCCGTGCGCGGAGGCCATCAGGGGGCGCTGATGGCGCCTACCGAGATCCTGGCCGAGCAGCACTACCTCACCTTCCGCCGGCTCCTGGAGCCCCTCGGCGTCCGCACGCGGTTGGTCAGCGGCGGGGCGCGGAAGCGCGAGCGGGAGGAGGCGCGGGCCCGCCTGGCGGAGGGCGGGATCGACATCGCCGTGGGCACGCACGCGCTGCTCGAAGCGGGCGTGGCCTTCAAACACCTCGGGCTCATCGTCGTGGACGAGCAGCACAAGTTCGGCGTGATGCAGCGGGCGACGCTGCGCCGCAAGGGGTTCCACCCCGATGTCCTGGTGATGACCGCGACGCCCATCCCGCGCACGCTGACGATGACCCTCTACGGCGACCTCGACGTCTCGGTCATCGACGAGCTGCCGCCCGGCCGCGGGACCCTCCGGACCTACGTCCGCGGGCCGGAGAAGCGCCCGGAAGTGTATGCCTGGGTCCGGGACAAGGTGGCCCAGGGCGGTGCGCGCGCGTATATCGTCTGCCCGCTCATCGACGAGTCCGACAAGCTGCAGGTCGAGGCCGCGGTGGCGCTCGCCGACCGGCTGCGGCGGGAGGCGTTCGGGGGGCTCGCCGTGGGGCTGCTGCACGGGCGGATGCGGCCGGACGAGAAGGACGAGGTGATGACCGGCTTCCGCGAGGGCCGCGTGCAGGTGCTGGTCGCAACCTCGGTGATCGAGGTCGGGATCGACGTGCCGGAAGCGACGATCATGGTGATCGAGGACGCGGACCGCTTCGGCCTGGCCCAGCTCCACCAGCTGCGCGGCCGCATCGGGCGCGGCGCCGAGACGTCCTACTGCGTCCTGCTGGCATCCCTGGGAACGGAGCACGCCCGGGAGCGGATGGAGGCGATGGAGGCGTCGCGGGACGGCTTCGTCATCGCGCAGAAGGACCTCGAGCTGCGCGGGGCGGGCGAGCTGCTCGGGACGCGGCAGCACGGATGGGCCTCCGATCTCCGGGTGGCGGACCTGCTGGCGGACCTCCCCGCCCTCGAACGCGCGCGGGAAGAGGCGGCGCGCATCCTGGCGCGCTCACCCCGGCTTGACGGGGGGGAGCTTGCTTCTGTGCGCGAGGTGGTGCGGGCCCGGTTCGGGGGACGCCTGGACGCCCTCGCGGTGAGCTGAGATGGGGCGGGCCCGGCCTGCCGGCCGTCCCGGGTACCGTCCGACCTCCAGCCGGGTGCGCGACGCGCTGATGAACAGCCTGGGCCCGCGCCTGCCGGGGAGCCGCGTGCTCGATCTCTTCGCCGGCACCGGAGGGCTGGGGCTGGGCACGCTGCGCCGCGGCGCCGCCCGCGTGGTCTTCGTGGAGCGCGATCAGCGTCTGGTGGAGGTCATCCGGGGCGAGCTGGCCAAGGAAGGATGGACGGATCGGGCCGACGTCCGGCGGAAGGACGCCCTGTCGGCCGTGCGGGAGCTCGGCCGGTCGGGCGAGCGCTTCGACCTCGTCCTGATGGATCCGCCCTACGGCGAAGGCTGGATCCCGCGGGCGCTGCGGGCGATCGGGGAAGCGAAGATCGCCGCCGAAGGGGCGCTGATCGCGGCCGAGGGGCACTGGCGCGACCGGCCCCCGCCCGAGGCCGGGTTCACTCAGGTGCGGGAGACCCGGTACGGCGAGACGGCCGTGTGGTTCTACGTCGAAGACGGAGGCACGCCGGCATGACGGTGGCGATCTACCCCGGGAGCTTCGATCCGGTGCATCTCGGCCATCTGGACCTCATCGAGCGCGCCTCCCGCGTCTTCGACCGCGTCATCGTCGCGGTGGCACGCAACTCGGAGAAGGAAGGGCTGTTCACCCCCGCCGAGCGCATCGAGATGCTGCGAGCCGCCTCCTCGCACCTGCGCAACGTCGAGATCGACGCGTTCGACGGCCTGACCGTCGAGTACGCCCGGGCGCGGGGCGGGGGAGTGCTGCTGAAGGGGCTGCGCGCCGTCGTCGACTTCGAGTACGAGCTGAAGCAGGCGTCGATGAACGCCCGGCTCGCCCCGGAGATCGACACGGTGTTCTTCATGACGGCCGCCCCGTACTACTTCCTCAGCTCGACGCTGATCCGGGAGGTGGCCCGGCTGGGCGGCGCGGTCACCGGCCTGGTTCCCGACGGCGTCGAGGAGCGCCTGCGCGCCAAGTTCCGCCGGTCCTGAGCCTCACGATGCGCGAGCCGGTCCTCGATCTGCTCACCCGCCTCGAAGCCCTGGTGCGCCAGGCTGCCGCCGTACCCCGCACCGAGAAGAAGATCGTAGACGAGCGCGCGGTCCTGGGCGTCGTGCAGATGATCCGCTCGGCTCTGCCCGAGGACCTGCGTGAGGCCCAGCGCCTCCGCGCCGAAGCCGAGCGGACGATGCGGAGCGCGCAGGATGAAGCCCGCCGGCTCGTCCTGGAGGCGCAGGGCACGGCGCGCCGGCTCTTGGAGGAGCACGCCATCGCAAAGGAGGCCGTGCGCCGCCGGGAGGACTTCCTCGCGCAGGCGGAGCGGGACGCCCGCGGGATCCGCGCCGGGGCGGACGCCTACGCCGCGAGCGTGCTCAGCGACCTGGAGCAGAGCGTCGCCCGCGTCCTGGAGGCGATCCGGCGCGGGCGGGAGTTGTTGAAAGACGTTCCGGCGTCGGCCTATAATGAGCAGTCTGGATCGGACAGGTGACGGGCCGTGCGGGTGAACGTCCGTGAGCTGGCGCCGGGAGAGCCCTTCCGGGCGCCGTTCGTTGAGCGTCTGACGCTCGAAGCCGACGGGCAGACCACGGAGGCGGAAGCGCAGGGCGAGGTCCGGATCGACCGCTCCGCGCAGGGCGGGCGTCTCCACGGACGGATCGAAGCCCAGACGCACCTGGTCTGCAGCCGGTGCCTGGCGCTCTTCGCGGGACGCCTGACCGTGGAGCTGGAGGAAGAGTTCACGACGGGGCCGGGGCCGCGCGTGCACGGGGGCGAGCTTGGTCCCCAGGATTTCGTCCAGTGGGTCGGGCCCGACCACGAGCTGGATGTGACCGAGATCGTGCGGCAGCACCTGCAGATCGCATTGCCGATGGCGCCCCTCCACCGGCCGGACTGCCGCGGTCTGTGCCCGGTCTGCGGGGCGAACTGGAACGAGCGGAGCTGTGAGCATCAGCCGTCATTAGCAGGGCCATCATAGGAGGACGGTCATGGGTATCCAGAAACATCGACGCTCGCGCATGTCGGGACGGACGCGCCGGACGCACTGGAAGGCGCACCCGGTGACGCTGGTGGAGTGCCCCCAGTGCCACCAGCAGATGCGGCCGCACCGGGTGTGCGCGAGCTGCGGCTACTACGGGGGCCGCGAGGTCGTCAAGAAGGAAGCGGCGGAAAGCTAGCCGCGCCCGATGCGGATCGCCGTCGACGCCATGGGCGGGGACTACGCGCCCGGGGTCGTCGTTGCCGGAGCGGTCGCGGCGGCGCGGGACTTCGGGATCGACATCGTCCTCGTCGGCCCGGAAGCCCGCGTGCGCGAAGAGCTGGCCCGCCACCGGGACGCCCCTCCGCTCGAGCTGGTCGATGCCCCTGAAGTGATCGAGATGCACGAGTCGCCGGCGATGGCGCTGCGCCGCAAGAAGCGCGCCAGCATCGTCGTCGCCGTGGAGCTGCTGCGGGAGCGCCGCGTGGACGCGGTGATGACCGCCGGCCACACCGGCGCGGCGATGGGGGCGGCCCTGCTCGGGCTCGGCCGCATCCCCGGCGTGGACCGTCCGGCCCTCGCCGCCGTGCTGCCCACGAAGACCGACCGCCCCGCCATCCTCCTCGACGTCGGGGCCAACGTCGACTGCAAGCCCCACCACCTCCTGCAGTTCGCCCTCATGGGGTCGGTATACGCCGGGTCGGTGCTGGGCATGGCCACTCCACGGGTGGGCCTGCTCAACATCGGCGTGGAGGAGGGCAAGGGCTCCGAGCTCACCAACGCCGCGGCCGAGCTCCTCCGGCGGTCCAGCCTGAACTTCACCGGGAACGTGGAGGCGCGGGACGTCTTCAGCGGCGCGGCCGACGTCATCGTCTGCGACGGGTTCGTGGGCAACGTCGCCATCAAGTTCGGCCAGGGGCTGGCCCTGGCGATCCGCGACATCGTGAAGAACGAGCTGCGCGGTCTGCGCGGGAAGCTGCTGATGCTCTACGTCGCCCCGCTCGCCGGGCGCGTGCGGCGGATGTACCGCCGGATCGACTACCGGGAGTACGGCGGAGCGCCGCTGCTCGGGATCGATGGAGTGGTCGTGGTCGGCCACGGCAGCAGCAACGCCCGGGCCATCCGCAACGGCATCCGCGTGGCGCTCGAGGCCGCGTCGCACGGCTTCGTCGAGGAGCTGCGCACCCGGATGCCCCAGCTCGGCGTGAC
Organism: bacterium; assembly: GCA_035763845.1. Lineage (GTDB taxonomy): Bacteria > Sysuimicrobiota > Sysuimicrobiia > Sysuimicrobiales > Kaftiobacteriaceae > Kaftiobacterium. The sequence continues at coordinate 9,604 of DASUAK010000240.1, forward strand.
GGCAGAACCGTAGGAGCGCAACCCGTGAGAGGATCCACCATCGCCGGCATCGGCCACTACCTTCCCGAGCGCATCCTGACCAACGCGGAGATCGAGGCGCTTGTCGAGACGAGCGACGAATGGATCGTCACCCGCACCGGCATCCGGGAGCGGCGCATCGCCGCCCCCGAGCAGGCCAGCAGTGATCTGGGGCTGGAGGCCGCCCGGGAGGCGATGGCCGACGCAGGGGTGGGGCCGGACGACCTCGACCTGATCATCGTCGGGACCGCGACCCCCGACATGCTGTTCCCCGCCACCGCCTGCATCCTCCAGGACCGGCTGGGCGCGAAGCGCGCGGGGGCGTTCGATCTCTCCGCGGCCTGCAGCAGCTGGGTGTACGGCATCGCCGTGGCCCACGGTTATGTGAGCAGCGGCATGGCCGAGACCGTCCTCGTCGTGGGGGCGGAGACGCTGTCCAAGATCACCAACTGGAAGGACCGCTCCACCTGCGTCCTCTTCGGCGACTCGGCAGGGGCGGCGGTGATCCGGCCCTGTGAACCCGGCCAGGGGTTCCTTTCGTTCTATCTCGGCGCGGATGGGGCGGGGGGGCCGCTGATCAGCCTGCCGGGGGGCGGCTCGCGGTACCCGGCGTCGTACGAGACCATCGAGCGGGGCGACCACTACCTGCAGATGAATGGACGCGAGGTCTACAAGTTCGCGGTCCGGCTCATCCCCAAAGCGATCGAAGAAGCCGCCTCGAGGGCGGGGGTCCGCCTGGAAGACGTGGACTGGTTCATCCCCCATCAGGCGAACATCCGGATCATCGACGCCGCGGCCGAGCGGCTCGGGCAGCCGCGGGAGAAGTTCTTCATCAACGTCGAGCGCTTCGGGAACACCTCCTCCGCCTCCGTGCCCGTGGCGCTGTACGAGGCCGTCCGGGGCGGGAAGATCCGCCGGGGCGACCTCACCGTCATGGTGGCGTTCGGCGGCGGGCTCACCTGGGCGTCCACGGCGCTGCGCTGGACGAAATGATCGCGTTCGTCTTCCCCGGGCAGGGCGCCCAGTACGCCGGCATGGGGCGGGAGCTGGCGCGGGCCTTTCCCGAATCCCGCGCGGTCTATGACCGCGCGGACAGCATCCTCGGCTTTTCGCTGTCGACCCTGTGCTGGGAGGGGCCCGAGGAGCGCCTCGCGCAGACCGAGATCACGCAGCCGGCGATCCTGACGACCAGCATCGCGGCGCTGGCGGTTCTCCAGGGCCGCGGACTTCGCTGTGGTATGGTCGCAGGGCTCAGCCTGGGGGAATACTCCGCCCTGGTCGCCGCGGCCGCGATGCGACTTGAAGACGCCCTGCCCCTCGTCCGCTCCCGCGGCCGCTTCATGCAGGACGCCGCCTCCGGCCGGGCCACGGCGATGGCCGCGATCCTCGGGATCGACGCCGCGGATATCATCGCGGTGTGCCGCCGGGCGTCGGCGAAAGGGGTCGTCCAGCCGGCCAACTTCAACAGCCCCGGCCAGACGGTGATCGCCGGCGAGCAGGCGGCGGTCGAAGAGGCGATCGTCCTGGCCAAGGCCGCCGGGGCGAAGCGCGCGGTGCGCCTGCCCGTCAGCGCCCCGTTCCATACGAGCCTGATGGCGCCCGCGGCGGAGCGGTTGGCCCCGTTGGTGGAGCAGGTTGCCCTCCGGCCTCCCCAGGTACCGATCGTCAGCAACGTTTCTGCGCAGGCCACCCGGTCGCCGGATGAGATCCGGCGACTGCTTGTCGCGCAGGTATCCAGTGCCGTCCAGTGGGATGCCTCCGTTCGCGCGATGGCCGACATGGGCGTGAGCACCTTCGTGGAGGTCGGGCCCGGCTCGACGCTGTCGGGGCTCATCCGCAAGATCGCTCCCGGGGCGCGCACCCTGCGGGTCGAGGATCCGGAGACGCTCACGGAGACCCTCGCCGCGCTCGGCGAGCGGGCGGAGGCGCATGGGTCGGCTTGAAGGGCGGGTCGCCCTCGTCACAGGCGCCTCGGGCGCACTCGGCGGTGCCATAGCCAAGGGCCTGTCCGCCGAAGGTGCGGCGGTCGTTGTGCATTACGGACGCAGCGCAGATGCCGCGGCGGCCGTGGTCAGCGCCATCCGCGGCGCGGGCGGGCGGGCCGAAGCCGTGCAGGCGGATCTCAGCCGTCCCGATCAGGCCGCGGCGCTGGTCGACGCCGCACGCCGCGCCTTCGACGGACTGCACATCCTGGTCAACAACGCCGGCATCAACCGGGATACGCTGGTCCTCCGCATGAAGGAGGAGGACTGGGAAGCCGTCATCAATACCAACCTCAGCGGTGCGTTCTACTGCACGAAAGCCGCGCTGCGCGAGTTCGTGCGGCAGCGTGCGGGCCGCATCATCACCATCGTCTCCGTGGCCGGACAGATCGGCACGGCCGGTCAGGCGAACTACGCCGCGGCCAAGGCCGGCCTGATCGGGATGACGAAGGCGGTGGCGCGGGAGGTCGCCTCCCGCGGGATCACGGTGAACGCGGTCTCTCCGGGCTTCATCGAGGCCGGCATGACCGCCCAGCTGCCGCCGGACGTCGTACGCGGGTACATCGAGCAGGTTCCCCTGGGACGGGCAGGGAAACCTGAGGAGGTGGCCGCGGCCGTCGTGTTCCTCGCCTCGGACGACGCGGCGTATATCACGGGCCAGGTGCTGAACGTCGACGGCGGCCTGGTGATGCGGTAAACTCATCACATAGAAGGTGGGAGGCTCGATGGCATCGGTCTTCGATCGCGTGAAGGGCATCGTCGTCGACCAGCTGGGTGTCGCCGAGGAAGAGATCACCCCGGAGGCGTCGTTCGTGGATGATCTCGGTGCCGACTCCCTGGACGTCGTCGAGCTGGTCATGGCCCTGGAAGAAGAGTTCGGCGTGGAGATCCCCGACGAGGACGCCGAAAAGATCGTCACCGTCGGCGAAGCGGTGAAGTACATCGAGGCGCACGCCGGCGAACACGCCGCCGAGTAGCCGCCCGTCCGCGTTACGCTCCCCAATCCGCGTGCCACCATGACGCCACATCGCGTCGCGATCACAGGGATCGGCGTCGTCAGCCCGATCGGTACCGGCCGGGATCGCTTCTGGGCGAGCCTGGTCGAGGGCCGCAGCGGTGTCGGGCCGATCACGCGCTTCGATGCCGCCGCCTTCACCACGCGCATCGCGGCCGAGGTGCGCGACTTCGACCCCACCGCGTGGATGGACCGCAAGGAAGCCCGCCGCAACGACCGCTTCGTCCAGTTCGCCTACGCCGCCGCGCGGATGGCCCTCGAGGACGGCAACTTCCGCCTGACCCCGCAGAACGCGACGCGCGTCGGGGTCCTGATCGGCTCCGGGATCGGAGGGGCGGAAACCTGGGAGGAGCAGCACCGCAACCTGATCGAGCGCGGCCCGGGCCGGGTGAGCCCGTTCTTCATCCCGATGATCATCATCAACATGGCCTCCGGCGTCGTCTCCATCCTGCTCGGGGCGAAGGGTCCCAACAACGCCGTGGTCACGGCCTGCGCCACCGGCGGCAACGCGATCGGCGAGGCGATGCGCATCATCCAGCGCGGGGAGGCCGAGGCGATGGTGGCCGGCGGCTCCGAGGCCACGATCACGCCGCTCAGCCTGGCCGGGTTCTGCTCGATGAAGGCGATGAGCACCCGCAACGATGAGCCGGGGAAGGCCTCGCGCCCCTTCGACGCCGAGCGCGACGGCTTCGTGATGGGGGAGGGGGCGGGGATCGTCCTGCTGGAGAACCTGGCCCTGGCCCGCGCCCGCGAGGCGCACATCTACGGCGAGCTGGTGGGTTACGGGATGAGCGGCGACGCCTACCACATCACCCAGCCCGATCCGGACGCCGACGGCGCCTCGCGCAGCATCCGCAACGCGCTGGGCGATGCCGGCCTCGAGCCTGCGGCCATCGACTACGTCAACGCCCACGGCACCAGCACCCCTTACAACGACAAGACCGAAACGCTGGCGATCAAGCGCGTCTTCGGGGATCACGCCCGGAAGGTCCCGGTGTCCTCCACGAAGTCGATGACCGGCCACCTCCTCGGCGCCGCCGGCGGCGTGGAGCTGATCGCCTGCGCCCTGGCCATCGAGCACCAGATGGTGCCGCCGACCATCAACTACGAGGTCCCGGATCCGGAGTGCGACCTGGATTACGTCCCCAACACCGCCCGGCAGGCCCGGGTGCGGGTGGCGATGTCCAACGCCTTCGGTTTCGGGGGCCACAACGCGATCCTGATCGTCAAGCAGTATGACGGGGCCTGACTCCGCGCCGGCGGCGGTCGAGGCCGGCCTCTCCCCCGAACGGGAAGTCCAGCTCCGGGTGCTCCAGGAGAAGCTCGACGTCCGCCTGCGGGACCGGGGGCTGCTGAACCTCGCCCTGCAGCACGGCTCCTATGCCCCCGAGGGCCGCGACGGCCGGCGCGAGAGCTACGAGCGGCTGGAGCTGCTCGGCGACGCCGTCCTCAACCTCGTCGTCTGCGACCACCTCTACAACCGCTACGATGAAGCGCCGGAGGGGGAGCTGGCCAAGCTGCGCGCCCGGATCGTCAGCGAGCCCTACCTCGCCCGCATCGCCCAGCGCCTGGATCTGGGGCGGTACATCCTCCTGGGCAAGGGGGAGGAGAAGTCGGGCGGGCGTTTCCGCCCCTCCATGCTGGCCGACGTCGTCGAGGCGGTGCTGGGGGCGGTGTACGTCGACTCGGGGTTCGGGGTAGCCCACGCGGTCACGACCCGGCTGCTGCAGGACGCCTTCGACGAGCTGGAGCAGCCGACCGAGGACCACAAGAGCGCCCTCCAGGAGCTCCTGCAGGAGCGGGAGCGCCGCCTGCCCCGGTACCGGATCACCAGCGTCGAGGGGCCCGAGCACGCCAAGATCTTCGTGGCGACGGTGGAGGCCGGCGGCCGCATCCTGGGGGAGGGGAAGGGGAACAGCAAGAAGGCGGCCGAGCAGGCCGCCGCCCAGTCCGCCCTCCAGGTGCTGCAGCGGCGGGCACGCCGGGGTCAGCGGTGAGGCAGCTGTGGGCGCCGTGGCGGCAGGAGTACGTCGGCGGTGAACGCCCCCAGGGCTGCATCTTCTGCGCGGCCGCCGCCGTGAGCGAGGCCGAGGACTCCCTGTTGGTGTGGCGAAGCAGCCTGAGCTTCGTCGTCCTGAACCTCTTTCCCTACAACTCCGGCCACGTCATGGTCGTCCCGCTCCGCCACGCCGCCCGCCTGTCCGACCTGGCCGACGAGGAGCTCCTCGACCTGACGCGCCTGGTGGACCGGACGCTGCGGGTGCTGGAGAACGTCCTCCATCCCGAGGGGTACAACATGGGCATGAACCTCGGAAAGGCGGCCGGAGCGGGAGTGGAGGATCATCTGCACGTGCACGTCGTCCCCCGCTGGGTGGGGGATACCAACTTCATGCCGGTGATCGGCGCCACCAAGATCCTGCCCGAGCATCTCCGGACGACGCGAGCCCGCCTGATGGAGGGATTTGCCGCCCTGACGGCGCAAAAAGGATAGTCCCCCCTCAGGTGGTCTGCGCATGAAGACGGTCGGGCAGTTGATGTCCTCGCCGGTCGTGACTATTCGACCCGGCGACACGGTGGCGGTAGCGGTGACCCGCCTGCGCCAGCACGACATCGGCGCGCTGCCGGTCGTGGACGAGGGCCGCCTGGTCGGGATGGTGACCATCCGCGATCTCCTCGGCCACCCCCCCTACCGGCCCGTACGCGAGATCATGGCCGCTACGGTCGTCGCCGTTGCCCCCAGCGAGCCCGTGACCGCGGCCTTTGCGGTGATGAACGAGCACGGCGTCGGCCGCCTCCCCGTGGTGGCGGACGGGAACCTCGCCGGCATCGTGACACGGTCCGACCTGCTGCACGAGCTGGGCAAGCTGACCGACCCGCTCACCGACCTGCCCTGGTCCGGCTCGCTGCGCCAGCACGGGGCCGATCTGCTCAAGGAGGGGCGGGAAATCGCCGTCGTCTTCATCGACCTCGACGATTTCGGCATCGTGAACAAACTCTACGGCCACGTCGTAGGAGATAACATCATCCAGGCCGTGGCCGCGCTGCTGCTCGAGCAGACCGACCCGGAGACCGACTTCCTCTGCCGCTACGGGGGAGACGAGTTCGCCATCGTGACCACCCGGGAGCTGGAGGCGGTGGAAGAGCGGGCCCGTACGCTGCGCCAGGCCATCGTGGGAGTCACCGTGCCGGGGGCCCCGCCGGGCGCGACCAGCGCCTCCATCGGCATCGCGGGGGGCAAGCGGGTGCAGGAGCGCGCGGACATGCACCACGAGGCGACGGTGGACGACCTCATCACGATGGCCAGCCGCGCCTCGACGATGGCCAAACGCACGGAGCACCACATCCTGCAAGGGACCAGCGCCGCGACCGCCGCCCCTGAGCCGATGCCCGGGGCGCCCCGCCGCGTCATCATCCGGCGGGTCGACCTGAGCGCCACGGAGGCCCGCGGCACGGCGACGGTCGAGCTGGAGCACGACGGCCGCCGCGTCACCGGGATGGCGGACGGCCCGCTGCTGGGAATGAGCGGGCTCCGGCTGCTCGTTGAAGCCACATTGAACGCCGTGCGGCAGTATCTGACCCCGGGGTGGGATCTGGCTCTGGAGGAGATCTCCCGCACGCCGATCGGCGGCGCCGAGGCGCTGAACATCCTCCTCGTCTCGGGCACCGCCGCGAAGGAGGAGCATCTGTTGGGATCCGCGCTGTTCACGGCCGATCCGCACGACGCGGCGGTCCGGGCCACGATGAAGGCCGTCAACCGCATGCTGTTCCGCCACCTGGGGGTGCCGGCGTGACGCTCCTCCCGCCCATCGCGCGGCGTGTCCTTGTCCTCGTCCTCTGTGTGATGCTGCTCGCTCCGGCGGCCAGGTCCTCCGCCGCTGCCACGGCGCCGGCCCTGCCCGAGGCGTCCCCGGCCGCCGTCCTCGAGCATCTCAAGATGCTCAGCCAGACGATCGGGCCTCGCGCGGCGGGATCGGCAGGGGACCAGAAAGCGATCGAGTACGTGGCGAAGGAGCTCGCCGCTTTTGGGTACATGGTGGAGCGGCAGGCCTTCCCCTTCCATTACTTCGAGGAGGTCCAGGCGCCGTCGCTGACGCTGGCCGGGGGCCCGGACCGGATCAACGCCTTCACCATGCTGTACTCGGCGTCTACGCCCGAGGCCGGGGTCGAGGCCGAGGTCGTGGCCGCGGGGCTCGGCCGCCCCGGTGACTTCGAGGGGCGCCCGGTGGAGGGACGCATCGCGCTCGTCGAGCGCGGGGAGATCTTCTTCAGCCAGAAGGTGTCGAACGCCGCGTCGGCCGGCGCGGTGGCGGTGCTGATCTACAACAACCAGCCCGGCGCGCCCGCGGTCGGCACGCTGGCCGGGCCTTCGCGGATCCCCGCCGTGGCCATCTCCCGGGAGGACGGGGAGGCCCTCCTGCGGCGGATCGGGGCGGGGGCGGTGCGCGCGCGCCTGGTCGTGCGGACGGTCTCCGAGCAGCGCACCACCCACAACGTGATCGCGATCAAGCGCGGGGCGACGACGCCCGGCGAAATCGTGGTCGTGGGCGCGCACCGCGACTCGGTGCCCGTGAGCCCCGGCGGGAACGACAACGGGTCCGGCACGGCCGCCACGCTGGAGACGGCCCGGCTGCTGGCCCGGGTGCGCACGGCCCGGACGATCCACTTCATCGCCTTCGGCGCGGAGGAGCTGGGGCTGGTGGGCTCGCGCTACTACGTGCAGAACCCGCCGGGCCGCCTCGTCGGGATGGTCAACATGGACATGGTCGGCCGGGGCCCGCTGCAGATCGGGAACTCCAACAACGACGACCGCCTCGTGGTCCTCGCGGAGCAGGTCGCCGAGCGCCTGGGCCTCCGCGTCACCCGCTTCAAGCTGCGCGGATCGAGCAGCAGCGACCACGCCTCCTTCGAGTCGGCCGGCGTGCCCACCGTCTTCATCCACACGGGCGACGATCCCGCCATCCACACGCCCAACGACACTTTCGAGCGGGTCGACGGCGCGCTGATGGCGCAGGCCGCGCGGCTTGCGGCGCACGTCGCTCTCGAGGCGGCGGGCGCGGCGCGATAGCCCGGTCTCAGGGGGCGGTACTTCTCCGCAGCTCCACGCGCCCGATGCGGCGCCCGATGACGCTCTCCACCGTGATGACCAGCCCGGAGGCGGTGAAGCGCTCGCCGGCCTCGGGGATGCGGCCGAGGTGGTGGAAGATGAACCCCCCGAGCGTCGTCGACTCCTCGGTGTCCAGGGCCGTGCCGAAGACCTCGTTCAGGGTGGGCAGGTCGATGGTCGCGTCCACCACGATCCGGTCCGGCTGCGAGAGGTAGATCAGCTTGGGCTGCGGGCGCGACTCGCCCGGGATCTCGCCGACGATCTCCTCCAGCACGTCCTCGATCGTGACGATCCCCGCGGTGCTGCCGTACTCTTCCAGCACGACGGCCAGCTGTGACCGGCCGTGCCGCATCTCCTCCAGCAGTTCGACGACGGGCTTGGTCTCCGGGACGTAGAGCACGGGGCGCATCACCGTTTCCACCGCGGCGCCGCCGTGGCCCGCGGCGAGCTCCAGGAGCAGGTCCTTGGCCCGCACCCCGCCGACGATCTCGTCGGCGCTCTCGCCGAAGACGGGGATGCGGCTGAAGCCGCGCTCCCGGATCAGCTCCACGGTCTCGTTCACGGTCGCGGTCCGGGGGATCCCGACCACGCTGGTGCGGTGGACCATGATGTCCCCCACGACGCGGTCGGTCAGGCGGAAGACCCGCCGCACCAGCGACTCCTCCTCGTGCTCGACGACGCCCGCGCGGCGGCTCTCCCCGACCAGCATCACCAGCTCGTCGCGGGCCAGGGCGACGTGCCGGCCGCTCGGCGCCCGCAGCCCGACGAGGCGGAGCGCGCCGTTGGCCGTGGCGTTGAGTGCCCAGATGAAGGGGCGGAAGATACGGTAAAACACTTCCGTCGGCGGGACCGCCACGAGCGCCGTCGCCTCCGCGTTCCAGAGGGCGATGCTCTTGGGGGCCAATTCGCCGAAGATGATGTGCGCCGCCGTGATGAACGTGAAGGCCAGCGTTCCCGCGATGGCGTGGAGGGCGGCCGCCTCCCAGCGCGTCGGCAGGGCGCCCAGCCACGGCTCGATGGCCCGAGCCACCGTAGGTTCGCCCAGCCACCCCAGCCCGAGGCTGGCCATCGTGATGCCGAGCTGGGTGGCCGCGACGTACGGCTCGGGGTTGGCCACGGCCCGCTCCGCCACGCCGGCGAATGGACGCCCTTCCCGGGCCATCTGGGCCACCCGCGTCCGCCGGGCCTTCACGATGGCGAACTCCGCGGCGACGAACAGGCCGTTTGCCGCCACCAGCGCGACGACCGCGAGCAATCCGAGGATCATACCATCCCCCCTCCGCCATCGGTCCTTCCGCACGGAGCAGGTGCCTCCTCCGCCGCGCTTGACGCTGTCTTCGCGCCGAGGCTACAATCGGTGAAGCGTCCATGACACAGTCCCCGCCTGTGCAGCCGCCCCAGGACGACCCGGAGCGCCTCGCCGCTTTTGAAGCGAAGCTCGCCGCCGGCGACCGCATCGAGGCGGGGGAGTGGATGCCCGCGCAGTACCGCTTCGAGTGTCTCCGCCTGATCCAGATGCACGCCAACTCCGAGCTGATGGGCGCCCTCCCGGAGCGGGAGTGGATCCCGCGGGCGCCCACGCTGGCCCGGAAGATGGCGCTCGTGGCCAAGGTGCAGGACGAGGTCGGGCACGCCCAGCTGCTCTACCGGGTGGCGGAGGACCTCGGCAAGCCGCGGGCGCGGATGCTCGAGGACCTGCTGAGCGGCAAGAGCAAGTTTCACAACGTCTTCCACTATCCGGCCGCCACATGGGCCGACGTGGCCGTGATCCAGGTGTTCGTGGACGGGGCGGCGATGCAGACGCAGGGCGCGCTGCGCTCCTGCAGCTACGCGCCCTACGCCCGCGTCCTGAAGCGCATCTGCTACGAGGAAGACTTCCACATCCGCCTCGGCATCGACGTCTACAAGGCGCTGGCCGAGGGGACCCCGGCCCAGCGCGCCATGCTGCAGGACGCGGTGGACCGCTGGTGGCAGCCGATCATGCACTTCTTCGGCCCGCGCGACCAGGCCTCGCCGCACCTGGAGACGATGATGCGGTGGCGGATCAAGGTCAAGACCAACGACGAGCTCCGCCAGCAGTTCCTGCGGCAGTTCGTGCCGCTGATCACGGACTACGGCCTGCGCCTGCCGGATCCGAATCTGAAGTGGAACGAGGCCGCGCAGCGCTACGACTACAGCGAGCCCGACTGGGAGGAGTTCAAGCGCGTGATCCGGGGGGACGGCCCGAAGACCGCGGCCCGGCTGGCCCTCAGGAACGACTACTGGCAGGCGCACGCGTGGGTCCGCGAGGCGATGACAGCCTGGGGGAGGGCGGCGTGATGGGCAGCGAGCAGGGCTTCACCCCGATCGCGTTCTACGAATACCTGGCGACGGCGCGGAAGAAGCTGTGGGAGTGGATCCGCCCGCTCACGATGGAGCAGTACACCAAGGAGTTCCCCTTCGGCCGGAAGACCATCCGGGCCACCGTCGTGGAGATCCCCCTGGCGGAGTGGTCGTACAGCACGCGCCTGACCGGGGAGGCCATGCCGGCCTCCATCGAGCAGCATCCGTTCAACCGGTTCTTCTCCACGGACTTCGCGGCCCTCGAAGCCGCCTGGGGTGAGCTGGAAGACCGGACACGCCGCATCCTCCGCGGCGAACGGGACTGGAGCCGCACCCTCGAGTGGCGCACCACCGCCAAGCCGCCGCTGCACATCCGGGCCACGGCGGGCGGGGTGGCGATCCAGATGATGGGCCACGAGATCCACCACCGCGCCCAGGTCATGGCCATGCTCCGCCAGTTCGGCGTGAACGCCCAGAACCTCGACTACTCGATCCTGATGTTCCAGCGCCAGGAAATCCCGGCCTGATGGCCGGCCGGATGCCCGCCTGAGCGGCGATGCGCCCGGCCGAAGCGTACGACTATCTGGTCGAAGCGCGCGGGCGGGTCTTCGACCGGGTGCGGGCGCTGCCCCAGGCGCAGTACACGCGGCGGCAGCCCTTCGGCCTCGGCTCGATCCGCGCCACGCTTGTGCATATGGCGGACATCGAGTGGTGGTACACCTCGATGCTCGAGGGCGATCCACCGGGTTCGGCGCCGTTCCCGTTCCGCGCGTTCTCACGGACCGGCTTTCCGCCGCTGGAGTCGGCCTGGGGGGACCTGGCCGGCCGCACCCGCCGCGCGCTGGGGGCCGGGGCCGGCTGGGAGCGGCCGATCGAGGACCGCTGGACCACGAAGCGCTGGACGCACGGCATCCACACCACTGCGAACGGCGTGGCGGTGCAGCTGCTGTTCCATGAGGTCCACCACCGCGCCCAGGTGATGGCGATGCTTCGCCTGCTCGGCCGGCCCGTCCAGGGCGTCGACTATTCGCTGATGCGGTGGCAGTGGACGAAAGAGCACAGGTAGGGCAGGGGGAGGGCTCCTGATGACGGCGCTCGCAGAGACTGTGGGCATGACGGCCGATCAGGCCGCGCGCATCTACGCCGTCTTCCGGCAGGACACGAAGAACGATCCCCACGTCCACGTCGGCGAGGTGCACGCCACCGACGCGGAGATGGCTCTCATGCTGGCCAAGGAGCAGTTCGCCCGGCGCGATCCCTGCGTCAACCTGTGGGTCGTCTCGTTCCGTGACATCACCGCCACCGCCTCCGACGACGCGGACATCTTCGAGCCGTCCACCGACAAGAGCTACCGCTTCGGCGGCTCCTACCGGGAGCAGCAGCGCGTGATGCGCACCAAGCGTCCCGCGCGATGACCCTTACGCAGCAGCTGGCGCGCCCCGAGCTGCGCGAGGCCCTCGCCGGCTACCTGCTCGCCGCGGCCGACGACGAGCTGGTGCTGGGCCACCGCCACTCCGAGTGGACGGGCTTCGCCCCCGACATCGAGTCGGACGTCGCCCTCTCGTCGGTGGCGCAGGAGGAGATCGGCCATGCCCGGCTCTTCTACGAGCAGGCCGCCGAGCTGCGGGGCGGTACGCCCGACGACCTGGCTTTCGGGCGGGCCCCCGCGGCGTTCCGCAACGCGGTGCTGGTCGAGCGCCCCAACGGCGACTGGGCCTTCACCATCGTGCGGATGTTCCTGTACGACCACGCCGACGCCGTACGCCTGGACGCCCTGGCCGGCGGGCAGATCGCGGCGGTGGCCGACCTGGCGCGGACCATCCGCCGCGAGGAGAAATACCATCAGATGTACGGCGAGCAGTGGCTGCGTCATCTGACCGCGGCGACCCCCGGCAGCCGGCAGCGCGTCCAGGCCGCCCTCGACGACGCCTGGCCGCAGGCGCAGGCCCTCTTCGATCCGGTGGATGGGGAGGCCGCGCTCGTCCAGGCGGGCGTTGTCGGGATGGCCGCGGACGGCCAGCAGCGGATCTGGCGGGGAAGGGTAGGGGTCATCCTCGAGGCCGCCGGCCTCCGGGTGCCCCTGAGCGATGCCGCCCCGGGCGGGCCGAACGGCCGCGCGGGACGGCACACGGACGATCTGCGTGTACTATTAGAGGAGATGACGTCGGTCTGGCGATCGGAGCCCGGAGCGAAGTGGTGATGCAGGCGGTTCCAACAGAGCAGGCGGTGTGGGAAGTTCTCGGGACCATCCAGGACCCGGAGCTCCCCATCGCCATCACCGACCTCGGCCTGATCGGCGCGGTCCGGGTCGAGGGGGCCTCCGTGCACGTGACGATGGTCCCCACCTTCTCCGCCTGTCCCGCGGTCGGGGTGATCCAGGACGACATCCGCGCCAGCGTGCGGGCGCTGCCCGGCGTGCAGGACGTCACGGTCGCCCTCTCGTTCGCGGAGCCGTGGACGATGGCCCGGATGACCGAGAGGGGCCGCGAGCAGCTCCGGGGGCACGGCCTGAGCGTTCCGCGGCGAACCGGGGGAGGGCAGGTCACCTGCCCCTTCTGCGGCTCCACCAACACCCGCCTGGAGAACCCCTTCGGCACCACCCTGTGCCGCGCGATCTACTACTGCCTGGACTGCAGGAACCCCATCGAGCGGTTCCGGCCGCCCGCGGACTGACGACTCGGGAGGACGAGAGATGCCAGCGACCCGCCAGCAAACCGCCGACCGCCAGGGCCGGCCCATCATCCCGGGGCTGAAGGTCAAAGTGGTCGGCGAGAAGGG
>DASUAK010000241.1:0-3954 GCA_035763845.1 bacterium
GTCCACCCAGTTCGTCACCTCGCCGACCGCCGCCGCCGAGGGCAGCCGCCACAGCGGCCGCAGGGTTTCGAGCCGGAAGCGCGTCTCGTCGGAGAAGGACTGCGGGGAGAGGCGGATGAGGTGGCGGATGCGCAGCGGGAGGGCACCCAGCCGCTCGAGGAGCCCGGGCAGGCGCTCCGGCCGGGCGAGCATCATCACCTGCAGCGCGTCCACGACCGCGGTCGTCGTGCCCCGGCACAGCAGCACGCCGGCGAACTCGCCCGGATTGACGATGCTGAAGTGCGTGTGCGGCTCGATGTATCCGGGGACGATGACAGATCCGGTGACGTCGATCGTCTCGGCCCCGGCCGCACCGGCACCCTCGCCGACCGCGCGGATGCGGTCCCCGGCGACGAGGACGTCGGCCTTCCGCAGCGTGCCCCCTCGCACGTCCGCGGTCCGGCCCCCGGCAAGGCGGAGCGGATGACTCCCGTCGGTCACGCGCTCCAGCATATGGCGCGCGCTTCCCCCTGACAACGGTTTCCCGCGGCGCGACCCGCAGGGAGGGCCTGCCCGGGGCGAGAAAGCCCTAGTCAACTTCCGCAGGCGAGGAGGCAGCCATGAAGAGGGGGCGGGTCTTCGCAGGGGGGCTCTTCGTGCTGGTACTCATCCTGGCTGGATTCTGGCTGTCAGGGCCGGCCGCATCACAAGACAGGGTACAAGAGGTCTTTCCTGCTCGGGCGTGGGCGCTGGTGGACTTCACCGAGGACCCACGGGCGAGCGCGAGCGCACTGTGGGCGGAGGCGGGCACGAGAACGGCGCGTGAGAACCGGTGGGGAAAGGAAAAGATCGCGGCAGAACGCCCTGTGCGGAGCGCCGTCCTCCGGATTAGTCTCGTGCGGGCTACGTTCAACACCGGCCGGTGGGAGGCAATCGTCCTGATCGGCGGCCCAACCGAGAAGGAGGTCCTGGCGGGCGCCCGATACCTTGAACGCTACTACACCCATGTGGAGGTCTTTACGAGTCTAGGAGACTTTCAGTAATCAGATCGTGATGCTCCGGGCGTAAGCGACGGCGGCGTCCATGGTCATCGCCTGGCCGTCGCGCCAGGCCGCTTCGAACTGGCTGTCACCGAGGGCCCGCCGCAGCACAGGAACGGGGTCGGTCGCCGTCGGGGTGTGATGTAGGTCCGCCCGCCCCGGGTCGGCCCGCAAGGCTGCTGCTGCGCCCAGCAGCCGGACGGATGCCGCCGGGTCCGGGATCACTCGAGCGAGGGCCTGCAGGCATTCGGCCACTCCGCTGACATCTCTCCGTGCGGCGCGGACGTCCAGACCCTCTTTCAGCAAGCCGGCCGCGGTCACCATATCTCCCCGGAGGGTGGCCGTGATGCCCAGCCCTGCCAGAGCGATGGCCACGCCGTGAAGGGCACCCAACCCGCGACAGATCACCAGACTCTCTCGATAGTGCGCCTCGGCGGCATCGAAGTCTCCCGTGTGCCTGGCGATCAATCCGAGGCTGCTCAGGGATGATGCGATGCCCCGCCGGTCGCCGACCGACCGGCGGATCTTGAGGCTGTCCTCGAAGAGCGGGACGGCTTCATCGAAGTCGCCTTGATCCGTCTTCATGATCCCGAGCAGATTCATCGCAGACGCTACGCCGCGCTGGTGATCCGACCGTTTGAAGTCCTCGAGGGCTTCTGTTGCCAGGCGTTCGGCCTCCTCGTAGCGGTCCAGGTGGATCAGGTTCGCGGCCAAGCCCAACTTCACGGAAGCGGTCACGCGAAGATCGCCGGCGAGGTGTGCCTGGCGCAGAGCCTCCTCGTAACGCCGCTGCGCGTCCCCGTACTCATTGTGATAGTAGTGGACGGCGCCCAGGGTCTGCAGCGCGACCGCCATCTCCCGGAGTTCGCCGCTGTGTTCCGAGAGGCGGAGCGCCTCCAGTCCCAGCGCTTCGGCCCGGGCGTAGTCTCCCTGATGGATCGCCAGTCCCCCCGCGTAGCACAGCCCATCCGCTCGCAATGCGGCGGGCAATTCGGCGGCGGCGGCCAGCACGGTCTCGAGGTATCGGCGACCCTCCGACCAGTATCCCCCCAGTTCCCAGAAGGGGGCCATCGCGACCGCCAGCCGGAAGGCTTCGGCAAGGTCCTTCTGCTGAAGGGACCACTCAAGGGCGGTGCGGAGGTCTTCATGGTCGCGCTCGAATTGAGCGAGCGGCGTGTCGTCAGGGCCGTAGATCCTCTTTCCCGTCTCGTGCAGACGTTCCGTGAAGTGAGCCCGGTGATGGGCACGGACGGCGACGGCGGTCGTCGTCGCATCAAGTTTTTCGGCAGCGTACCGGCGGACGAGATCGAGCAGCCGATACAAGGCGTCCTTCCCAGACTGGTCGACAACGACGAGGGACTTGTCGACCAGGGCGCTGAGGAGATCAACCACGTCGTCCCTCCGGATCGCATCGTCGGCGCACACGGCTTCCGCATCCTCAAGCCGGAACCAGCCGGCAAAGGGAGCAAGGCGTCGAAAGAGGACGGCTTGCGGACCCGTCAGGAGATCATGACTCCAGTCCAGCGTGGCCTGCAGCGTGTTCGCCCCCCGGGTCAGGAGGCGGAACCGATCGTCGAGTTGTGCCGCAAGCTGATGAACGGACAACATCTTCACCTTCGCCGCGGCCAGCTCGATCGCCAGGGGTATGCCCTGCAGTTGTCTCACGATCTGGGCCACGGCCGGCATCGCGGTATCATCGGGCACAAATTGCGCTGAGGCGGCCATGGCTCTGTCCACGAAGAGGCGGACGGCGTCGGACTCGCGCAGTGCCTCCACGGCACGGAACTGCTGCCGGTCCGGCACGCCCAGCGAGAGGACGCTGTACACTGCCTCCCCGGCCGCGCCGAGCGGTTGTTCGCTCGTGGCGAGGATCTTCATGCCCCGCGCCGCGCGAAGAACCGTTTCCGCCAGCCGGGCACACCCTTCTTGCAGGTGCGCGCAGTTGTCCAGGATGAGCAGCATCTTCGCCTCTCGGAGGTACTCAACCACGACGGCCTCCGGCGGGCGCCTCTCTTCTTCACGCAGGCCGAGAGATGAGGCGACCGCCTGAGCCACTCGGGCCAAGGCTTCTTCCCCCGTGGGCTTGCCCAGCTCTTTGCCTCGCGCCAGGGTCGTGAGCCACACGCCGCCCGGAAAGGCATCGATCAGGTGGGCCGCCACCTGCAGAGCGAGCCTCGTCTTCCCCGATCCACCTGGCCCGGTCAGGGTGAGGAGACGGGTCTCGTCCAGTCGCCGGCGGATCTCGGCCATCTCGCGCTCGCGGCCGATGAACGGGGTGAGCTGGACCGGGAGGTTGTGCAGCGCGGGACTCAACGAGCGCAGCGGCGGAAACTCAGAGGGAAGGTCGGGCAGGACTACCTGGGTGATTTGTTCGGACTGTTCCAGGCCTTTGAGCCGGTGCTGGCCCAGATCGCGAAGCAGAACGTTAGCAGGCAGGTCCTTCCTGACGAGGCTGCTCGTCGTCAGGGAGAGGAGGATCTGTCCCCCATAGCCGGCCGCCGAGATGCGCGCGGCGAGGTGAACGTCCATCCCGATGTAGCCGGTGCTCGTGGCCAGCGCTTCGCCCGTGTGGAGGCCGATCCGGACACGCACCGCGCAGCCCTCGGGCCAGGGCTGCGCGGCGACGGCGCGTTGGATGGCGATCGCGCAAGCGAGAGCGCTCCGTGCCGTCCGGAATGCGAGGAAGAATCCGTCGCCCTGCGTGTCGACCTCGACACCACCGTGCGCCTCCAGGGCGCTGCGCACGATACGGTGATGCTCCTCTCGCACGGCGGCAAACGACGCGTCCCCCAGCAGGCGTAACAGCGCAGTGGAGCCTTCGATGTCGCTGAAGAGGAAGGTGACGGTGCCGGCCGGCAGGTCGGGCATGACCGGCCTCCTGCGCCGGGCCCGTCCCCTCGTGGACCGGCGGTAGGCCGTGGTTCGCCGGGGGCGG
>DASUAK010000242.1:0-11174 GCA_035763845.1 bacterium
ACGGGGGACGGCCGCTGGCTGTTCCGCCTGGCGAGGGAGCACCCTGACTTCCTCTGTATAGGGATCGATGCGAACCTGGACGCTGCCCGGCACGTCGCCCGCCGGGCGCGCCGGCGGCGTGAGCGGGGCGGGGCCCCGAACATGCTGCTGGTCCGCTCGCGTGCGGAGGCGCTCCCGGAGACGCTGCGCGGCGTGGCCGACGCGGTGTACGTGCAGTATCCTTGGGGAGGTCTGCTCCGCGCCGTCACGGGCGGCGACGCCGCGGCCCTAGCCGGGATCGCGGGTCTGCTGCGGCCGGGCGGCCGGCTGCACGTCCTGGTCAACACCTCGGCGCTCGAGGACCTGCCTGCCGACCTGGCCGGGGCGTATGCTGGGGCCGGGCTGCGCATCGTGCGCCGGGCCGTCGCGCTGCTGCCCCATCGGACAACGTGGGCGGGCCGGCTGGGGCAGGGGCGGCCGCTGCAGACGTTGTGCGTGGAGGCGGAAGGACGATGGCCACCGTTGTGATCCTCGAAGGCGATGGGACGGGGCAGGAGCTGCTGCTGGAGGCGCTGCGCGTCCTGCGGGACGCGATCGAGGCGCAGATCATCCTGCGGATGGCCGTGGACGACGCCACGGGGCGCATGAGTGGCGGGAGGGGACGGGCCTCGACGAAGTGTCCTTCCGCACGACGCGCATCCGCCGCCGCATCTGCCGGTGCGTGGCGGAACTTGCCATCCAGCACGCCGCGCGGATCGGCGCGAAGGTGTTGATCCTGGCCGGGGCGGCGATGCTCAGCTACGTGGGTCACCCCGATTTCGGGCCCGCCGCGTAGGCGATCGAAGCGGCGACGTTCGAGGCCGTGAGCGCCGGCGTGCGCACCGTCGACCTGGGCGGCGAGGCCGCCACGACGGAGTTTACGGACGAGGTGATCGGCCGGGTCCGGGAGCGGCTGGGTGTGCGGCGGGCGCGCAACGGGCAAGGGAAAGCAGGGGGTGATGAAGGCGATGGAGACCATGGACCGCGAGGTCCTCTCGGCGAATGAGCGCGAGGTGGTCCGGCTCTTGACCCTGGCCCATCAGCGTGGGGCCTCCGATCTGCACCTCAAGGTCGGGAACCATCCGATCATGCGGATCAACGGCCGGCTGACCCGGGCGGAGGACGTGCCCGTGCTCGACCAGGCCGCCGCCCGCGCGCTGATCGAGAGCCTGATGACCGAGGAGCAGCGGGCCGCATTCCGCCAGCGCCTCGAGCTGGACTTCGCCTACAGCATCCCGCGCGTCTCACGCTTCCGCGTCAACGTGTACCAGCAGCGGGGGAGCATGGGCGCCGCCATCCGCGCCATCCCTGTCGGCGTCCCGGATCTGGAATCCCTCGGGCTGCCCGCGGTGGTGAAGCGGCTGTGCGCGCTGCCCCGCGGCCTCGTCCTCGTCACCGGCCCCACCGGCAGCGGCAAGTCCACGACACTGGCCGCGATGATCAACCACATCAACCAGACGCGCTCCGAGCACATCGTCACGATCGAGGATCCCATCGAGTACCTGCACCGGGACCAGCAAAGCGTGATCAACCAGCGCGAGGTGGGGATGGACACCCTGTCCTTCGCCGACGCCCTGCGGCACGTGCTGCGCCAGGACCCGGACGTCATCCTGATCGGGGAGATGCGCGACCTGGAGACGATCGCCACCGCGGTGACGGCCGCGGAGACCGGCCACCTGGTCTTCGCCACCCTGCACACGCAGAGCGCCCCGGCAACCGTGGACCGCATCATCGACGTCTTCCCGGCCCACCAGCAGGCGCAGATCCGCACCCAGCTGTCCGCGGTCCTGGAGGGCGTCCTCTCGCAGGCGCTCTGTCTGCGGGCCGACGGGAGGGGGCGGGTGGCCGCGATCGAAGTGATGATCGCGACGGGCGCCATCCGGAACCTGATCCGGGAGGGCAAGACGCACCAGATCCCGACCCTGATCCTGTCCGGACAGCGCGAGGGCATGCAGACGCTCAACCAGGCCCTGCGCGTCCTCGTCGAGCAGCGGCAGGTCACGTACGACGACGCGGCGTCGCACACGCCGAACGAACGGGAGCTCGCCCAGCTGCTCGGGCGGCCCGTATCCGCCTGACCCACATCCCGCCGGAGGAGGTGCCCCGTGGACGCGTTGACGCTGCTGCTGGTCCTGCTGCTCTTCATCCTCGTCCTGCGCGTGGTCTGACCCACGCTGGACAGCGTGCCGTCAGCGGCTATAATGCTGATGGGGTGCGGGCCGTTAGCTCAACTGGTAGAGCAGCGGACTCTTAATCCGCTGGTTCGGGGTTCGAGTCCCCGACGGCCCCCCAGTTCTTCCCCCGCCGTCCGCCGCGCGGACGACCGTTCATCGACTCACCCGACGTCCTCCTGCGCCTGATGCCCGGGATGCTATACTAGCGACGCGGCGGCACCCATCCGGTGCGGTGGCCGCGAATGCGGGCGTGGCGGAACCCGGCAGACGCGCCAGGCTTAGGACCTGGTGGGGTGACCCGTGGGGGTTCAACTCCCTCCGCCCGCACCACTGCATATGGCGGGGTTCGCGATCCCGGAACCCCGGCCTTTCGTTTCTAATGAGGAGACGCGCGGAGGACGCGCGCAGCGAGGTGAACGGATGAAGGTGGACGTGAAGCGCGAGCCCGGCAGCCGGGCCGTGCTCGAGGTGGAGATCCCCGTCGAGACCGTCTCGGAGGGCGTCGAAGCGGCGCTGCGGCGGCTGAACCGGCAGGTGGACATCCCCGGCTTCCGGCGCGGGAAGGCCCCGCGCACGATGCTGGAGCGCTACGTCGGGCGGGACGCCATCCTGGAGGAAGCGGTCAAGGCCCTCGTGCCCGACGCCTACGCCCGCGCCGTGGACCAGGCAGGCGTCACCCCCATCACGCGGCCCGAGATCCAGGTCGACTCCGTCGAGGAAGGCAAGCCCCTGCGCTTCGTCGCCACCGTGGATCTGGCCCCGGAGGTGCGACTGGGCGACTACCGGAGCCTGCGCATCCCCTATACCGCCCCCGCGGTCGGCGAGGCCGACGTGGACGCGTCCGTGGAAGACCTGCGGGCCCGCCACGGCCACCTCGTGCCGGCGCCGGACGCACCGGCCGGGCGCGGCGACTTCGTGCTCGTCAAAGTGGCCGAGCTGACCGGGCCTGTGGAGCGCTTCACAAAGGGTAAGGAATATCTGATCGAGGTCGGCGGCGGCGCCCAGCCCCCCGAGGTGGAGGCCGCCGTGGACGGAGCGGCCGCGGGAACGCGGCGCGAGGCCACCGTGGGAGGACAGACGGTCACTTTCGAGATCGCCGACGTCAAGCGCCGCGAGCTGCCCGACGTCACCGACGCCTTCGCGCGCTCGGCGGGCGGGGTCGACTCGGTGGCGGCCCTCCGGGACTCTCTGCGCTCCCGCCTGGAGCGGGAGGCCGCAGAGAGCGCGCGGTCGGACTACGAGCAGCAGGTGCTCGAGGCCCTGCTCGAGCGCACCGAGATCGAGCTGCCCCAGAGCCTGGTCGATCACGAGGTGGAGCACATGGTGGCCGACCTGGCCGACACCCTGCAGCGGCGGGGGCTTACCCTCCAGCGCTACTACGAAGCGACGCAGAAGGACGAGGCGGCGCTGCGCGCGGAGTTCCGGCCCTCCGCGGAGCGGCGGCTGCGCGCGCAGCTCGCCGTCGAGGAGGTGGCGCGGGCGGAGGGGCTCGCGCCCACGCAGGAGGAGATCGATCGCGAGGTCGAGAACGTGGCGCAGCGACTGCAGCAGGACCCCGCGCGCGTCCGGGAATGGCTGGTGCAGACAGGACGTTATGACAGCCTGACCGGTACCCTGAGGCGCCAGAAGGCGCTGACCTTCGTCACTTCACTAGCCCGAGGTGAACAGGCATGACGCTCGTCCCCATGGTGGTGGAGCAGACGGCGCGCGGGGAGCGCGCTTACGACATCTACTCGCGGCTCCTCAAGGACCGCATCGTCTTCGTCGGCGGACCGATCGACGACGACATGGCGAACCTGATCATCGCTCAGCTGCTCTTCCTCGAGGGCGAGGACCCGGAGAAGGACATCAACCTGTACGTGAACAGCCCCGGCGGCAGCCTGACCCCGGCCCTGGCCATCTACGACACGATGCAGTACGTGCGGCCCGACGTGTCCACGATCTGTGTGGGCCTGGCCGCCTCCGGCGCGGCCGTGATCCTGGCCGGCGGGGCCCGGGGCAAGCGCACCTCCCTGCCGTACTCGCAGATCCTCATCCACCAGCCGTGGGGCGGGGCGCAGGGCACCACCTCGGACATCGACATCCAGGCCAAGCAGTTCCTGCGCATGCGCCAGCAGACCAACGAGATCCTGGCCAAGCACACCGGCCAGCCGATCGAGCGTATCGAGCGCGACACGGACCGCGACTACTGGATGGATCCGAAGGCCGCCAAGGAGTACGGGCTGATCGATACGATCATGCAGCCGCGCGAGAAGGTGGCGGCGCGGGCGAAGGACCGCTGAGGGGGCGTCATGACGCGCGAGCGGATGTTCCGGTTCGGGGACGGCGAGAAGCTGAAGTGCTCGTTCTGCGGGAAATCGCAGGAACAGGTGCGCAAGCTGGTGGCCGGTCCCGGCGTGTACATCTGCGACGAGTGCATCGAGCTGTGCAACGAGATCATCGAGGAGGAGCTGTACGGGGAGGGTGAGGCCGCCGGGCCGCGCAGCACCCCCAAGCCCCGCGAGATCTACGACACGCTCTGCCAGTACGTGGTGGGCCAGGACCGGGCCAAGAAGGCCCTCTCCGTGGCCGTCTACAACCACTTCAAGCGCATCGGCGGCCGGCGGTCCAGCGACGTCGAGCTGCAGAAGTCCAACATCCTGCTGATCGGTCCCACGGGCTGCGGCAAGACGCTGCTCGCCCAGACCCTGGCCAAGATCTTGGACGTGCCCTTCGCCATCGCCGACGCGACCTCGCTGACCGAGGCCGGGTACGTGGGCGAGGACGTCGAGAATATCCTCCTGCGGTTGATCCAGGCCGCGGACTTCGACGTGAAGAAGGCCGAGCGCGGGATCATCTACATCGACGAGGCGGACAAGATCGCGCGCAAGTCGGAGAACCCCTCGATCACGCGGGACGTCTCCGGCGAGGGCGTGCAGCAGGCCCTGCTCAAGATCCTGGAAGGCACCGTGGCGAACGTGCCGCCGCAGGGCGGCCGCAAGCACCCGCACCAGGAGTTCATCCAGATCGACACCACGAACATCCTGTTCATCTGCGGGGGCGCCTTCGAAGGGCTGGACCGCCTGATCGACGGGCGGATGCGCCAGACCGCGATCGGCTTCGGGGCCCAGGTCATGCCGAAGAACAAGGCCTCGCTCTCCGAGACGCTGGGGCACGTCATGCCGCAGGACCTGCTGCGCTACGGTCTCATCCCGGAGTTCATCGGCCGCCTGCCGGTCATCGTCCCGCTCGAGCCGCTGGACGAGGCCGACCTCATGCGCATCCTGATCGAGCCGAAGAACGCGCTGGTCCGGCAGTACCAGAAGATCCTCGAGATGGACGGGGTCGAGCTGGTCTTCACGGACGAGGCGCTGCGGGCCATCGCCCGGGAGGCGATGGGGCGGCACACCGGTGCGCGGGGGCTGCGCACGATCATCGAGGACATCATGCTGAACATCATGTACGAGATCCCGTCCCGGCCGGACGTGAAGCGCTGCGTGGTCACGGATGAGTCCGTGCAGCGCAAGCGCGATCCCATCCTGCTGACCGGCGCGGACCTCAAGAAGATGGCCAAGGAGAAGCCGGCCTAGCGGGCTTGCCGGGAATGCTACAATAGGCTCAGGAACGCGACATACCGGTCCGGTCACGGACCGGGCAGTGTGTGGGGGGGATCCCTGGCGTCCCCCCTGTGCTGTTCTCAGAGGAGGGTGACCGTTGGCGGAACACAGCGAAGTGACGATCAAGGACGTGCTGCCGCTGCTGCCCCTCAAGGGCACGGTGGTCATGCCGCATCAGATCGCTCCGCTCGGCGTGGGGCGGCAGAAGTCCCTGCGCGCGCTGGAGACCGCGCTGGCCGGGGACCGTATCATCATGCTGGCCGCGCAGAAGCAGGACGACCTGGAGGAGCCGCGCCCGGGGGACATCTACGGGACGGGTACGATCTGCCGCATCCTGCAGGTGGGCAAGCAACCCGACGGTGTGCTGCAGGTGATCGTGGAAGGGCTGATGCGCGGGGCGATCGACCGGATCGAGCAGGAGGATCCGTACTTCGAGGCGCGGGTGCGCCGGCAGCCGGACGAGCAGGAGAAGACGCTGGAGATCGAGGCCCTGATGCGGGGCGCCCTCGCGCAGTTCGAGCGCTTCGCCCGCTACAGCCGCAGCATCGCCCCGGAGCAGTACGCCGTGGTGATGCAGGCCGAGGAGCCGGGCCGCCTTGCCGACCTCGTCGCCCAGCACCTGCCCCTCAAGATCGAGGAGCGGCAGCAGCTGCTGGAGATGGCGCCCAAGGACCGGCTCGATCTGCTCAGCCAGATCCTCACCCGCGAGGTGAACATCCTCGAGCTGGAGCGCAAGATCCAGAACCGCGTGCGCAAACAGATGGAGAAGTCGCAGCGCGAGTACTTCCTGAAGGAGCAGATGAAGGCCATCCAGCAGGAGCTCGGCGAGAGCGACGAGCGCCAGAGCGAGGTGGCGGAGTACAAGAAGAAGATCGAAGCTGCGAACCTGCCCGAGCACGTCAAGGAGAAGGCGCTCGAGGAGCTCAACCGCCTGGAGAAGATGCCGCCGATGGTGGCCGAGGCCGTCGTCGTGCGCACCTACCTGGACTGGATCCTGGCCGTGCCCTGGACGGTCCGCACCGAGGACCGGCTGGACATCGCCGAGGCGCGCACGATTCTCGATCAGGACCACTACGGGCTGGACAAGCCCAAGGAGCGGGTCATCGAGTACCTGGCCGTGCGCAAGCTGGCCCCGCAGAGCAAGGGGCCCATCCTCTGCTTCATCGGCCCGCCGGGCGTGGGCAAGACCTCGATGGGCAAGTCGATCGCCCGAGCCCTGGGCCGCAAGTTCGTGCGCATCAGCCTGGGCGGCGTGCGCGACGAGGCGGAGATCCGCGGCCACCGGCGCACCTACGTCGGCGCGCTGCCGGGCCGCATCGTCCAGGGTATGAAGACCGCGGGGACGAAGAACCCCGTCTTCATGCTGGACGAGATCGACAAGTTGGGGATGGACTGGCGGGGCGACCCCAGCTCGGCCCTGCTCGAGGCGCTGGATCCGGAGCAGAACAGCGCGTTCAGCGACCACTATCTCGAGCTGCCGATGGATCTGTCCGAGGTGATGTTCATCTGCACCGGCAACATCCTGGACACCATCCCGCCGGCGCTCCGCGACCGGCTCGAGGTCATCCGGTTCGCGGGGTACACCGAGGAGGAGAAGATCAAGATCGCCGGGCAGTTCCTCATCCCCAAGCAGCTGACACAGAACGGGCTGCGCGGCGAGCAGGTGGTGTTCACGGACGAGGCCCTGAAGAAGGTCGTCCGGGAGTACACCCGCGAGGCCGGCGTGCGCAATCTGGAGCGGGAGATCGCCGGGATCTTCCGCAAGATCGCCACCGAGGTCGCCACGGGGAAGGCCACCGCCGTGCGCGTCACCCCGCAGCACCTGCTCAAGTTCCTGGGGCCGGTGAAGTTCCGGTACGGGCTGCCCGAGCAGGCCGACGAGGTCGGCACGGCCACAGGCCTGATCTACACCGAGATGGGCGGGGACATCGTTTCCGTCGAGGCCACGCTGATGCGCGGCGAAGGCAAACTGACGATGACCGGCCAGCTCGGCGAGGTCCTCAAGGAGTCCGGGCAGGCCGCCGTCTCCTACGTGCGCTCCCGCGCGAGGCGGCTCGGCGTGGACGAAGAGTTCTATCAGAAGTATGACGTGCACATTCACATCCCGGCCGGCGCGGTGCCTAAGGACGGCCCGTCCGCGGGCATTACTCTGGCAACGGCGCTTGCCTCCGCCGTGACCGGGCGGCCGGTCCGGCGCGAGGTGGCGATGACCGGAGAGATCACCCTGCGGGGGAAGGTCCTGGGGATCGGCGGGATCAAGGAGAAGGTGCTCGCCGCCCACCGGGCCGGGATCCGCACCGTGCTCCTGCCGAAGGAGAACGAGAAGGATCTGATCGAGATCCCCGCGCCGGTGCGGAAGAAGCTGCGTTTCGTCTTCGTCGAGCACATGGACCAGGTGCTCGCGGAAGCGCTGGTTCCCGCGCCGGCCGTCACACAGATGGTCGTGCCGCCGGCCGTCGGGCCGGGCACGATCCGGCCGGGCCAGCAGCCCAGCCAGCAGATGCTCTCCTGACCGCAGCGCGCAGCGCCGGCGCGCCGGAGGGGCGCGGCGAATGCGCAAACATCACAAGAAAGGCCATGGACCATCCGGCCCGACCGGGGCGGCGGAGACACCCCCTTCCGCCGCCCCCTTTGTGCCCGACCGTGGCACGCCGCTTGCCTCCGATTCCTCAGCGCCGATGGTCACCACCGCCCGGGCCTACACCGCCAAGTCGAACAAGCGTCTGGGTGAGCTGCTGCTCGAATCGGGGGTCATCACCGAGGCGCAGCTGGGCGAGGCCCTGGAGGAGCAGAAGCGCACCGGCAAGCGCCTGGCGCAGATCTTCATCGAGCGCGGGCTGCTCGCCAAGGGCGAGGCCGGCCGCTGGCTGGCACTGCAGCAGGGGTACGAGTACGTCAGCCTGACCGCCGAGCCGATCGACGTCAACATCGCCCGGCTGCTCCCCGAGCCGTTCGTCCGCCGCCTCATGGCCCTGCCCATCCGCCAGGAAGGCCGCGAGCTCGTCGTGGCCATGGCCGATCCCTCCGACATCCTGGCCATGGACGAGGTCGCCCGGGCCACGGGACTGCGCGTCGTGCCGGTCTTCACTACCGAGACGGATCTGGAGTGGGCGATCGCCCAGCTATACGAGGATGTCCGCGGCAAGGTCAACCAGGCCGCGGCCCTGCAGGACGCGATCGAGTTCGAGGAGACCTCCCCCGCCGAGAAGCCGGAGGAGGATGACGACGTTCTCGTCCTCGGCAACGGCGCGGCCCCCCCGGTCATCCAGATGGTGGACACGATCCTCCAGGGGGCGATCACGGCCCGGGCTACCGACATCCACCTCGAGCCGCACGCCCAGGACTCCCGCGTTCGCTACCGGATCGACGGCCTGCTGTACGACAAGGCGATGATCCCGCGGCTGATGTTCGCCGCGGTGGTCAGCCGGATCAAGATCCTGGCCGGGCTGGACATCGCCGAGCATGTCAAGCCCCAGGACGGCCGGATCAGCATGCGCCTGCGCGACCGGGAGTACGACGTGCGCGTGGGGATCACGGCCACGGCGTTCGGGGAGCGGGTGGTGATGCGCCTCCTCGACAAGTCGAACGTCCTGGTGGGGCTGGACCGTCTGGGCATCCCGCCCGACCAGGAGCTGATCATCGACGCGATCATCCGCAAGCCCCACGGGATGATCCTGGTCACCGGGCCCACGGGCAGCGGGAAGACCACCACGCTGTACTCCTGCCTGCAGCGGGTGAACGAGGCCACGCGCAACATCATGACGATCGAGGATCCGGTCGAGTACTACCTGGACGGCATCTCGCAGATCCCGGTGCGCCCGCGGGCGGGCATGACGTTCGCCACGGGGCTGCGCAGCATGCTGCGGCAGGACCCCAACATCATCATGGTGGGCGAGATCCGCGACGCGGAGACGGCGAAGATCTCCGTGAACGCCGCGCTCACGGGCCATCTCGTCTTCAGCACGCTGCACACCAACGACGCGGCGGGCTCGGTCGTCCGCCTCGTGGACATGGGGATCGAGCCCTACTTCATCACCAGCTCCCTGATCGCCACGATCGGCCAGCGCCTGGTCCGGCGGCTCTGCCAGTCCTGCCGCCGCTCCTACGAGGCGACGCGGGACATCGCGACCGAGCTGGGGCTGTCCCCGGAGAGCCGGCCCACGCTCTACGAGCCGGTGGGCTGCCGGGAGTGCGACCAGACCGGGTACAAGGGCCGGCTGTCGGTGATGGAGATCTTCCGGATGAACGAGGTCATCCGCGAGCTGGTGCTGGCCCGCAAGCCCGCGATGGTCCTGCGCGAGGCCGCGATCCGGGGCGGCATGACCGCGATCAATGACGCGGCCACGGCCCGCGTCCTGGACGGCACCACCAGCATGGAGGAGCTCCGCCGGGTGATCTACCTGGAAGAGTAGGCCGTCGCGAGCGCGCCGCGCGCCGCGAGCCGCAGCAGCTTCCGCCCCCGCCCGAACATCCAGCGCCGCCGCGCGACCTGTTCCAGCACCGGCTTCGCCTCGTCGGCGCGCATCCGCGCCAGCGCCGCCACGGCCGCTTCCTTGAGCGAGGTGCCCTCGGCGCTGAAGTCGGGGGACTGCACGATCCCCAGCAGCCAGGCCGCGATCTCCGCGTCGTAGACGGCGCCCATCCCCTCGATGCAGTGCCGGCGGATGCGCGGGTCGGGATCCTCGAAGAAGACGGCCAGGGCGGAGCGCGCCCCCGCGCCGCCGATCGTGCGCAGGGCGTCGATCACCTCGCGCCGCACGCGGTACTCCTCGTGCCGGGCCAGCGCGTCCAGGTGGCGGACGCCGTCGGGGCTGCGCAGCTCGCCGAGGACGAAGGCCAGGTTGCGGGCGAGATACCAGGACGGGGTGCGGAGATAGGGAGCCAGGAGGTCCGGACGGCCCTCGGCGGCGTCGGCGAGGAGCTCGCAGAGGCGCCGGCGGCGGAGCGCCCCCGGCTCGTGTGCCAGCCGGTCGACGAGCCGGGCAACAGTGTCGGCGGCCCGGGTTCGCAGACGGGCGATATCGACCGGCTGGGGCCAGGAGGCCTCGAGCAGTGAGTCGATGAGCAGGTCAAGATCGGTGTCCATCGGCCATCGGATAACGTGCCCGCTCGCGGCCTTTACTTGACCTCGCCGGCTGATATAATGTCGCCAAGGCGAAGACGGGGAGGAGTACCCCGCGGCGCTCCAAGCGAAGGAGGCGAACGGTGCGAGCCTCCCGGGCGGGCGCGGGCGAACGTCGCCCCGGAGCCGCGGTCCGAGCGCGACAGGCGCCAGGGCCGCACGGGAGGCGCCCGGGACAGCGCTTGAGAGCGCCGCCCCTCGGGGGCGGAACATGGGTGGTACCGCGGGGAGTCGCGCCCCGTCCCAATGGGACGGGGCGCTGTC
>DASUAK010000243.1:0-7172 GCA_035763845.1 bacterium
TAGGCCATCGAGCTGCGCGCGCCGCTGTAGGCGAGGTAGCCGCCTACCAGGACGAACAGCGCGGCGGCGATCAGGATCTTCCGGCCCGCGCGACCCACGGTCAGTGCTCCCGGGGCAGCCGCTGTTCGATCGCCCGGCCCAGGCGGTGCAGGCGCAGGACGTAGACGAACAGCCCGCCCCAGATGATGGCGAAGCCGACGAACATCGCGGTCAGCGGAGTCATCGCGATCCCTCCCCGATGCCGGGCTGCGCCCGGCGGATTGTGCCGCGCCGGTCGTCCGCCTCGCGCGCGGCCAGGACGTCCTGGGCGGCCATCTGCGCGCGGCGGATGCTGAACAGCGCGGCGAAGAGCAGGGTGAACGCGGCCACGTTCACGAGCAGGGCGTAGAGCATCTCCGGCGGCAGGCCGGAGCCGAATCCCCCGGTGCGGACGACCACCGGCAGGGGGTGCATCGACCGCCACCAGACCACCGAGAGGTGGATCAGCGGGATGTCCAGGAAGCCGAGGATGCCCAGGACCGCGGCGAAGCGGGCGTTCTGACCGCCTGGCCCGCCGTAGGCGCGGACCATCAGCGCGACCACGTAGATGAACCACAGCATGAACGTCGTGGTCAGCCGCGGATCCCAGGTCCACCACGTCCCCCATGCCGCGCGGCCCCACACCGATCCGCTCATGATCGCCAGGGTCGTGAACACCACGCCGATCTCCGTGCTCGCGTGCGCGGCGAGGTCGAAGACGCGCCGCCGGGTCCACAGAAAGCCCACGCTCGAGGCGAAGACGACGGCGAAGGCCAGGAAGCCGATCCATGCCGCGGGGACGTGCACGTAGAAGATGCGCTGGGCGTGGCTCATCGTGGCTTCTTCCGGCGCGTAGAGGATGGCCATGTACATGCCGATGATGCCGAGCGCGCCTCCCCCCCAGATGAGGATTCCGCGCCGATCGAGGGCGCGCGAGGAGGCGTTGGGTCGTTCGGTCACCGTGGTAGCCATCTCACTCCTCCACGACGTATTCAAAGACCAGATATCCCACCACGACGAAGATCACGTCGAACGCGACCAGCAGGCGCACACCCGGCAGGACGTCCGCCCAGGGCCGCCCGGCCAGGATGCCGAGGGTCGAGCGTACGCCGCTGATCAGCACCGGCGCGGCCAGCGGGAAGAGCAGGACGGGGAGCAGCACCTCGCGGATGCGCGTGCTCACCGACATCGCCGAGAAGATGGTGCCCACGGCGACGAGGCCCACGCTGCCCAGGACCAGTACGGCGGCCAGCGGTCCGAGACGCGGCAGCAGCGGCACCCCGGCGATCACGGCCATGGCCGGCAGCAGCAGGACCTCCACGGCCAGCAGCGCGAGCAGATTGCTGAACAGCTTCCCGGCGAAGATGAGCCCCGGATCGAACGGGTACAGCCGCAGCGCCTCCAGGCACTGCTGGTCCCGCTCGAGGACGAAGGAGCGCGAGAGGCCGAGCGTGCTGGCGAAGGCCAGCGTGACCCAGAGCATGCCCGGCAGCAGCCGCAGGGACTCCTGCGGCGAGGGCGAGAAGGCGAAGCTGAACACCACCGCGACGATCATCGCAAAGACGGTCATCGCGGTGAGGATCTCGCGGGTGCGCAGCTCGAGCACGAGGTCCTTCCACAGCAGGTGGCGCACCACGGCCAGGGGGCTCACGCCGGGATCCCCACGCACTCCGCGTAGACGCGCTCCACGGTGGCGGCGTTATGCGACCCGTTGCCGGCCTCGTACGCCACGGTCCCCTCGACGAGGATCACGACCCGGTCGGACAGCGCCACGCCCTGCTCGATGCTGTGCGTGGTCAGGACGACGGTGCGCTCGCCGCGCATCGCGCGCAGCAGCTCGGTGAAGGCCGAGGCGGAGGTGCGGTCCAGTCCCGTGTACGGCTCGTCGAGCAGCAGAATCTGCGGATCGTGCACGAGGGCGCGGGCGATGGAGAGGCGCTGCGTCATCCCGCGGCTGAAGGTGCGCACGAGGTCGTCCCCGCGGCGGGCCAGGCCCACGGCGTCGAGCATCGCCGCCGCGCGGGCCGGCGCGTCCGGGAGCCCGTAGAGGCGCGCCGTGAACAGCAGGTTCTCGCGCGCGGTGAGCCCGGGATAGAGGTAGCTGTGGTGCGAGACGAGGCCGATCAGGCGCCGCAACGCGGGCGTCTGTCCCGGGTCGCCTCCGAAGAGCAGCACCCGGCCGCTGCTCGGGCGCATCAGCGTCGCGGCGATCTTCAGCAGCGTGGTCTTCCCCGCGCCGTTCGGGCCGAAGACGGCCAGCGTTTCACCCCGCCCCACGCTGAGCGTGACGCCGCCGAGGGCGCGGATGGGCCCGAAGGACTTCGTGACGTTCTGCAGCGCCAGCGCCTGCACGCGGTCTCCCGGAAACGCTCGGAATGTACGCTCTCATCGCTCAGTCTATGGAGAGGGGGATGCAGGTGGTATCAGGCACCTGCCCGATTCTCCGCTCCTCTTGGGGAAGGAGCGCGGGGGTTTGGGCCGTCCCCGCCGCCTAAACTCCGCCCCCTGTCTTAGTGCGGGCGGACCAGTGCAGGGCTGGAAATGATGCACCCGCATCATAGGCAGATGCGCGCATTGACCCCTATGCTGGCTCCGGGACGGTCCGTCCCGGTGTGTGCCTATGGATGAGCCCAGGCGACTGCTCTCACGGCGTGAGGTGGCGGCCATCTTCGGGGTCTCGCCGCATACGGTCTACCGGTGGGCCCGCGAAGGCCGCCTCCCCACCTTCATGACGCTGGGCGGCCGGCGGCGCTATCCGGCGGACGAGATCGCACGCCTGGCCCAGCTCCAGGGGCCGGAGGGGACCAACGTCAAGGCGAGTGGAGGCAAACGATGAGCCGGAGATCGTGGGTCGTGCTCGGGTTCCTTGTCGCCGTGGTGTTCGTCGCCGCGGTGGCGGCGAAAGGAGCGGGGGACAAGCGCCAGGAGTGGGCGTCCTCCGGCCACGCCAACAAGGCGCTGGCCGTTCTCGAGGCCACGGTGGAGAACCGCGGGGCCACGGCGGCGCACTGCGGCCGCTGCCACGCCGAGCAGGGATTCAAGGCCTGGGTGCCCCAGCTGATGAAGGGCAATCCGGGGCTCATCGCCAAGCCCGACGGCAGCGCCGCCGACGTGCCGTACCTCGCGTCCCTGGGGCTGACGAAGTTCTCCGTCCGCCCGCAGACCTGCACGACCTGCCACAACGACGACTACAGCCTCCGGGTCGCCGCGGGCGACACCGCGATGCTGCCCGCCGGCTTTCAGGCCAAGCAGGTCGGCAGCGGGGCGCTGTGCATGTCCTGCCACAACACACGCAACGGCGCCGTGGCCTGGAACAGCACGGATCCCAGACGCTTCACCGCCCCGCACGTCGCCGCTCAGGCCGACGTGATCATGGGGAAGAACGTCTTCTTCGTGAACTACGGCGAGAACTTCGTCTCCCCGCACGCCGCCTTCACCGGCGACTCCTGCGCGACGTGCCACGTGAAGTTCAGCTCCGCCGGCCACACCTTCAAGGCCGAGCCGAAGACGCTGTGCGCCTCGTGCCACGGCCCCAAGTACTCGGCGGACTATGTCCAGCGGGCGACGGAAGGGCTCATGCATGACCTCGCCGCGGCGATCAGCGCCAGGGCGATGGCGGGGAAGGGCCGCATCGCGACGGTGGACGCGTTCGAGGAGAAGACCGATACGACGACGCCCAACGTGCGCGTGAACCCCGCGGAGATCACCGGCTTCGAGCCGACGGAGATCCACGGGCAGAGCAGCCTCATCCTGAAGCTCAGCGGCGGCCGCCAGGTGGCCAGCCAGCTCGGCGGGATCAAGGACGCGTCGGGGGCGCCGGTGTACGCGACCTCGGACGTGATCGTGCGGGCCCTGTGGAACTACTTCCTGTTCCACGGCGACGGCAGCGAGGGTGTCCACAACCCGAGGTTCTACCGCACGGTCATCCTGACGACGATCGATGCGCTGAAGTAAGGATCCGAGGTATGGGGATGGAGCAGCAGTCGGACCGGCGGCCGGTGCGGATCGGCCGCCGGTCGTTCCTCGACTACCTGTTCGGGACGAGCCTGGCCGCGCTCGCCGGCGCGGTACTGTACCCCATCCTGCACTACCTCGTGCCCCCCAAGGTGAAGGAGGTCACGGCGGCCTCCGTGGCCGTGGCAAAGGCGAGCGAGCTGGCCCCGAACGCGGCCCGCATCGTGCCCTTCGGGGGAAAGCCGGCCATCGTCGTGCGCACGCCCGAGGGCGAGGTGCGGGCCTTCACCGCGATCTGCACCCACCTGGCCTGCACCGTCCAGTACCGGACCGACCTCACCCACATCTGGTGCGCCTGTCACGACGGCCACTACGATCTCCACGGGCAGGTGCTGGCCGGGCCCCCGCCTCGGCCCCTGGAGGAGTTCAAGGTCACGGTCAAAGACGACGACGTGATCATCTCACGGGGGTAGGGCGTGAGCGCGGGGGACTGGCTTCAAGAGCGGGTCCGCTATCGGGGCGCCATGGGCTTCCTGCGCCACAAGGAAGTCCCCCGGCACCGCTATGGTGTCACCTACTATACCGGCGGCGTCACCCTGTTCTGCTTCATCCTCCAGGTGCTCACCGGCCTGCTGCTCCTGATGTACTACCGCCCCACCGCGGACGCGGCCTTCGAGAGCGTCCGCTTCATCATGTCGAAGGTGCGGTTCGGCTGGCTGGTGCGGCAGATCCACGTCTGGTCGGCCAACCTGATGGTCCTGGCCGCCGCGCTCCACCTGCTGGCGACCTTCTTCGGCCGGGCCTACCGCCGCCCGCGGGAGGTGACGTGGCTGACCGGCGTGGGCCTGCTCTTTCTCACCCTCACCTTCGGCTTCACCGGCTACCTGTTGCCGTGGAACAAGCTGGCCTACTTCGCGACGCAGGTGGGGACCGAGATCGCGGGCGATGTGCCGCTCGTCGGGCGCGCCGTGCTGCTCCTGCTGCGGGGCGGCGAGGACGTGACCGAATCGACGCTGTCGCGCTTCTTCGGGCTGCACGTCGCCATCCTCCCCGCGACGATGACCGTGCTGCTCGCAGCGCACCTGCTCCTCGTGCAGATCCACGGGATGAGCCGGCCGATCGCCGTCCCGGTCCGCGGGGGGGAGCCCTTCTACCCGCAGTTCGTGCTGCGGGATCTGTTCGTCTGGATGCTCCTGCTCGGCGGCATCGCGGCCCTGGCCACGCTGGTGCCCTGGCCCCTCGGCGAGAAGGCCGATCCGCTCGCCCCGGCCCCGGCCGGCCTCAAGCCGGAGTGGTACTTCCTGTTCATGTACCAGAGCCTGCGCCTGCTGCCTGCCCGCATCCTCGGCCTCGAGGGCGAGATGCTGGGGGTCCTGGCCTTCACCTTCGCCGCCCTGCTGCTGCTGGCGGTCCCGTTCCTTGACGTCTGGGCGCGGCGCGAGCAGGCGCACCGGGCCGTGACCGCCGCGGGCGTCGCCGCGCTGCTGTTCGTCATCGGTATGACGGTCATGGGTCTGAGGACGCCATGATCCGCTGGATCCTCCTGGGGGGCCTGGCCGTGCTGCTGCTCCTCGCGCTCCCGCGCGGGATCGCCGCCGCCCCCGAGGCGGACAGCTGCACCACCTGCCACGGCGCGCTCCAGGGAGACCTCGGCAAGCCCGCGCTCGGCATGGCCGATGACGTGCATACGCGGCGCGGACTCTCCTGCGCGTCCTGCCACGGCGGCAACGGCCGGGAGATGAGCATGAACGCCCACGACCGGCGGGCCGGCTTCACCGGCGCGCCGGCGCCCGGGCAGGTGCCGCAGTTCTGCGCCCGCTGCCACAGCCGTCCGGATGTGATGCGCAGGTTCAACCCGAAGCTGGCCACCGACCAGTTTGCGCGCTTCCAGACCAGCGTGCACGGCCAGCGGCTGGCCAAGGGAGACACGAATGTCGCGACCTGCACCTCCTGCCACGGCGTGCACCCCGTCCGCGCGGTCGCGGACACCGCCTCGCCGGTCTCCCCCGCGAACGTGCCCCAGACCTGCGCGCGCTGCCACGCGGACGCGCAGCGGATGCAGCGGTACGGCATCCCCACGTCCCAGTTCGACGAGTACAAGGGCAGCGTGCACGGGCAGGCGCTCCTCGGCCGCGGGAACCGCCAGGCGCCCGCGTGCAACGACTGCCACGACAACCACGGCGCCGTCCCGCCCGGCGTCACCTCCGTGGCCAACGTCTGCGCCCAGTGCCACAGCGCGACGAGGGACCTCTTCGTGCGCAGCCCGCACAAGGAGGCGTTCGACGTGCTGGGCGAGGCGGAGTGCACGACCTGCCACGGCACGCACAACATCGCATTCCCGACGGACGAGATGATTGGGTCCGCCGCTCCGGCCGTCTGCGTGCGCTGCCATCCGGCGGGCAGCAGGGCCGCCGCGTCCGCCGGGCAGATTCGGGGGCAGCTCGAGCGGGTGAAGGCTGTCATCGCCGCGTCCGAGGCGCTGCTGGCCCGCGCGGCGAACGCCGGCATGGACGTGACGGACGCCGGTCTGGACTTGGACGAGGCCCGGACGCAGCTGATCCTGTCCCGGGCGGTGACGCATACGGCCAGTCCCCCGGAGATCGAGAAGACCGCGGCCTCAGGCGTGGCGGCGGCGGAGCGGGCGCAGGCCTTCGGGAAGGCGGCACTCGCGGAGCTGGCGTTCAGACGGCGCGGACTCGTCGTATCGCTCGGAGTGATCATCTTCGTCGCAGTGGCCCTCTGGCTGAAGATCCGAGAACTGGAGTCGCATCGATGAGCGTATGCTGTGATGGGGGAGAGAGGAGCAGACGATGAAGGCGGCGGCAAGTGTACTGGCAGTGCTCGTCGTGATGGGGGCGATGGTGATCCTCGCCGGGCCGGAGCAGACCGCGGCCGGACCGGTGGTACAGGGCTGCGCTTCGTGCCACACCGCGGGCAGGGAGCCCACGCTCGACGCGGCCGCGAAGGCGATCAAGGGGCATCCCGCCTCGGCGGCCAAGACCGTGCAGCAGTGCGCGCTGTGCCACACCAAAGGGCCCACGCCGGCGCCGCTCCGCACAACGATGCACAAGGTCCACCTGAACAGCACGAAGTTCGCGTCCACCTATAAGGGAACGTGCACCTCGTGCCACAGCGTGGACAAGGCGACGGGGACCATCACCGTCTTCGGCCTCGACCGGAAGTAGCCCGTCCGCCGCTCG
>DASUAK010000244.1:0-3026 GCA_035763845.1 bacterium
ACACGGGAGTGCGGATCGTTCCCTCGCTGGCGGCCACGCGGTGGTTCTCTCTGCTGGCCGCGCTCCTGCTCGCCGGCGCGGTGCTGTTCGAGTCGCTCGCGGCGCGCCCGGCCCTCGCGCATCTGGCGCCCGAGACCGCCCTGGTCATGCGCGAAGCGGCGCTCCCGGCGCTCGGCGGACTCCGGCGATGGGCGGGGAGTCTGCTCCTGCTCGCGCTGCTGCTCGAGTTCGCCGCGCACAGCGCGGCCGCAGTCGGCGGCTCGCCGGCCCTGCTCCTCCGGCGCGCCGTTCTTCTCCCGCTGCTCGTGGAGACGCGCGCGGGCTGGAGCCTGCTCGCACGCGGCTTCATGGCGCTCGTGCTGCTCGCCCCGCCGCGCGGGTCCTGGCGGATCCTGCGGCCGGCGGCGCTGGTCTGGTTCGTCGTGGTGAGCTCCGTCATCGCCGTCCTCGGCGGGCCGAGCGCCCTGCGGAGCAGCCACGTCTCGCTCATCGTGCTCGTCGGCACCGTCTACGGGCTCGTGAGCGTGATCGCGGCGATCATCCTCCCCACGGTGCCCGACCTGCGCATCCCCGAGGGGCGGTGGATCGGGCCCGCCGCGGCCGTGCTGCTCCTGTGGGGGTTCACGCTGACCTCGCACGCGGCCGCCGGCGGTCCCGCCGCGCTGGGCGCCGACTGGCTGCATCTCCTCGCCGCCGCGGCCTGGGTCGGCGGACTCCCCGCGCTGCTGGTCGCGCTGCGCGCGCTGCCGCCATCGGACAGGATGCCCGTCGGACGGCAGCTCGTCCCGCGCGTCTCGAAGGTGGCTCTGGCATCCCTGCTCGTGATGGCGCTCACCGGGCTGATCGCCGCCCGCCGGACGGTGGCGGGGCTGGATGCGCTCATCGCCTCCCTCTACGGCCGCACGCTGCTCGTCAAGCTCGGCCTCGTCCTGATCGTCGCCGTCCTGGGGGCGCTCAACCGGTTCGTGTACCGCCCGCGCATCGCGTCAGGAGCCGCCGGGGCCCTCGAGCGGTTCCGCCGCAGCGTCACCGCGGAAGTGGTCCTGGCGGCGGTCATCCTGCTGGCGGTGGGCGTGCTGACCACCATCCCGCCCGCCTCGGTGAGTCCCACGGCGCAGGCCGCTCCATCGATCGTGCTGGCGGGTCTCGCCGGCGAGTGGCGCGTGAGCGTGTCGCTTTCCCCGGCCGCAGCGGGGTGGAACGACGTGCGGGCGTCCGTGACCCGGGTGGACGGCCGCGCGGTGGCCGGGGCTCAGGTGCAGGTTCTCCTCACCGCCCTCGACCATGTGGAGGACCGCGCGTTCGGCGTCCCCGCCGCCGCATCCGGCTACGCCGCCTCAGGCGACTTCCTCGCTCCCGGATGGTGGGAGCTGACGCTGATCGTACGCGAAGGAGCGCGGAGCGCGCGGACCACCTTCCCGCTGATCGTCGGCGAGGAGTCTCCCCGTCCTCCGTCGGCGGAGGCCGGGCGCCTGCTCAGCGAGGCCGGGCGCCGCATGGCCGCCTACCGAACGTGGCGCGAGGTGGAGCAGATCACCGACGGGGCCGGGAACTTCGTGCTGACGCGGTTCGAGGCCCGCTCTCCCGACCGCCTCGCCTACCGGACGTCGAGCGGCGCGGAGGCGGTGATCATCGGCGCCGTGCGCTACGCCCGCGAGCCCGGAGGGGAATGGGTGAGGGACGCGCTGCCGCAGCCGATCCTGCTGGAGGGACCGCTGGGCGCCTACTTCGACGGCGCCTCGGAAGTGCGCCTGGGGCGTGACGACCTCTGCCCGGAAGAGCCCTGCACGGTGGTGCTGTGGGAGCTGCCGAGAGCGCAGGCGCGTCTGGCCGCCCGCGTCGCCACCGGCAGCCGGACGATCCTGACGCTGGCGATGTGGGCGCCGGAGCACTACATGACCGCGCGTCCCTTCGATCTGGGGGCGCCGGTCCGGATCGCTCCTCCGGTCCGCTGACTCAGTTGGTGTGCTACGGCAGGGTGAAGACGGTATTGAACAGCGCCAGGCCTGTGTCCAGCATGGCCATGCTGACGAACCATCCCACGACGAGGACGGCGACACTCGCCAGCCAGCCGATCACGGTCACCCGGAGCCAGCGCTGGGCCCGCACGTAGCGCGCGTAGACGGCTTCGAGCTCTCGCCCTTCCATCGAGCACCTCCGCTATCGGCCTCATGCCCGCGCAGGTCTGCCCGTACTCCTGTGCGGGCAGGTCCCCGGCAGGACGGTTTCGCGGAGGGGTCGCCATGCTGT
Organism: bacterium; assembly: GCA_035763845.1. GTDB lineage: Bacteria > Sysuimicrobiota > Sysuimicrobiia > Sysuimicrobiales > Kaftiobacteriaceae > Kaftiobacterium. The sequence goes on from DASUAK010000244.1 coordinate 2,251, forward strand.
GTCGCGCCTGTGGCCGGATGAACCGGGATGAGGACCTGTTCTGCGGGAGCTGCGGACAGAAGCTGATCCGCGCCCGGGTCTGCCGGGCCTGCGGCGTGAAGAACCGGCACGACAGCGCCTTCTGCGGGACGTGCGGCGCGACGCTCCCCGAGGATGCGGCGAGCTGCCGCCACTGCGGCCAGGCCCTGACCGCCCGCGACAACTTCTGCGCCCACTGCGGCCAGCAGGCCACCGCCGGCCAGCTCTGCGACCGCTGCCACGCCTTCAACAGGGAGGACGCGCGGTTCTGCGCCACCTGCGGGTCGCCCATCACGGTCCGCGTCACCACCTAGCCCGTTCCCTCCGCCCCGCGCGGGGAAAAGAGAAGCGGAGGGATCCACGATGCGCACACGATGGAGTTGGCTCCTCGCCCTCACGGCCGCCCTCGCGGCCGTCTTGGGCGGGGTCTGGCAGCGCCGTCTGCACCCGGGTGCCGCGAACGGCACGCTCGACGCCGACCGTCCACGCCCGAACCGCGCCAAGCCGGAGTCGATGACGAAGGCCGAGCTGTACGAGGAAGCGAAGCGGCTCGACATCCCCGGCCGCTCCACGATGGACAAGGACGCACTCGCCCGCGCCGTCCAGCGCGCCCGTCACTGACCTCCCCGCGCCTTCTCGCCCCGCACCCGCCGTGCTAGAATCACGGTGGTCGCGGTGGCCGTAGCTCAGCCTGGTAGAGCGCCTGGCTGTGGCCCAGGAGGTCGCGGGTTCAAGTCCCGTCGGTCACCCCATCAAAC
>DASUAK010000245.1:0-10633 GCA_035763845.1 bacterium
GCCCGAGGTCCTGCTCTCCGGGAACCACGAAGCGATCCGCCGCTGGCGCCGCGCGCAGCGGCTGCGCCGCACGCTCCAGCGGCGCCCCGATCTGCTGAAGCGTGAGGCGCTGGGCCAGGAAGACCGCCGGCTGCTCGACGAAGCCGACCTTGACGCCGACTGATCGGCCACAAACCCGGGAGGTGTACGCGATGCGCAACGACACCGCGATCGCGAGGGCCGCGGTGGTGCTGATGGCCCTGGCAGTTGGTGCGGCGGTCGCTCTGCCCGCGGGGGCGGCCCCGGGAGGCTGCCGCGATCCCCTGCCGCTCGACCCGCGGGCCCTGGCCGCCGCCATGGGCTGGCAGAGCTTCCAGGGCGCTTCCCAGTTCGGTCCCGTTTGCTCCGCCTCGTGGGAGACGAAGTCCGGGGAGACGGTGAGCTTGCTTATCTACGGTCCTACTTCGCTGCAGTCGATGGGGATCCCGTCCGGCTCGCCGAAGGCGGCGGCCGACCGCTACCAGGGGGAGTCTCCCAAGGGTGTGGAGGCGGTACCGGGCGCTGCGGATGTCTACACCGTGTTCGATCCAAAGACCGCCAATCGGCGGGTGTTCGTCCGGTACCGGGGGAAGGTGTACATGCTCAACCTCACGGGTGAGAAGATCACGCTGGCCGCGCTGGTCAAGGCCCTGCTGCGTTCCTAGCGGCTCTGTTGCACGCCAGGCGTGCGTGCTATAATGGCACGCCGTGGGCGACACTCCGGCACTGCGGTGGAGGAGACAGGCATGGACAAGGTGGCGGTCGTCGAGCGCGAGCAGATCAAGGGGAAGCTCCCCGTGTTCACTCCCGGCGACACGGTGCGCGTGCACCTGAAGGTCGTCGAGGGAGGCCGCGAGCGCGTCCAGGCCTTCGAGGGCGTCGTGATCGGCCGCAAGAGCGGCGGCCTGCGCGAGACCTTCACCGTCCGGCGCATCAGCCACGGCGTGGGCGTGGAGCGCACCTTCCCCGTGCACTCCCCGCGCATCGAGCGCCTCGACGTGGTCCGCAAGGGCAAGGTCCGGCAGGCCAAGCTGTACTATCTGCGGGGGAAGATCGGCCGCGAGGCCCGCATCAAGGAGCTGCGCTAGGCCCGCCCGGGGCCCGACGTGGAGATCCTCGACCGGCTCCCGCTCAGTATCCCGAGCCTGATCCTCATCCTGGCCGGCGTGCTCATCATCGCCCGCATCGTGGTCAAGCGCACCTACGCCATCCCACCGGCGTGGCGCACCAGCGTCGTGGAGACGCTGGACGCCAGCATCTTCGCCGCGCTGCTCTCCCTGCTCATCATCACCTTCATCGTCCAGGCGTTCTGGATCCCGTCCGGCTCGATGGAGCCCACGCTGCAGGTGGACGACCGCATCCTCGTCGGGAAGTTCAGCTACCGCCTCGGGAAGATCGAGCGCGGCGACGTCATCGTCTTCCATTACCCGCTCAATCCCGGCAAGGACTTCGTCAAGCGCGTGGTGGCGCTGGCGGGGGAGACGGTGGAGCTCCGGGAGGGCGTGGTGCTCATCGACGGCACGCCGATCGAAGAGCTCTACCCGACCGCCCTGGCCGGGGGCGACCGAGCCTGCACGAGCAACTACGGGCCGCAGAAGATCCCCGAAGGCCAGCTGTTCGTCCTGGGCGACAACCGCTGCAACAGCGAAGACAGCCGCTTCTTCGGTTTCGTCCCCCTCCAGAACGTCGTGGGCAAGGCTCTGTTCGTCTACTGGCCGCCCACCCGCCTGGGCATCGTCCGCTAGGCCGCGGGTCCCGCAAGGCAAATCGGCCGCCGCTCGCGAAGCCTTCCTCTGAATTGGCGAACGCGGCCGTGGTCCTCCGTCCGAGCGAGATCCGCAGCCTCTCCACCGCCGAGGTGGTCCTCCGGGTACGCGCCCTGCCGTCGGTGGACGACCGCCTGCTGCGGGTCCTCGCGCGCGACAAGCGAGCGGGGGTCCGCGCCCTGGCCGCCAGGTACCGGAGTCTGCTGGCCCGGGAAGCCCAGGAGCGCGCGCGGCTGGATGGGCTTCGAACGATCGAATTGGATCAGATGGCCGCGGGGTTCCAGCTCATCGCCGGGGTGGACGAGGCGGGGGTCGCCCCGCTGGCCGGCCCGGTTGTCGCGGCCGCGGTCATCCTCCCGCCCGAGCTCCACCTGCCGGGGCTGAACGACAGCAAGCAGCTCACGGCGGAGGAACGCGAGGCGCTCTTCCCGGAGATCGTGGGCCGGGCCCTGGCGGTGTCCGTGGCCCGGGCCGAGGTGGAGGAGATCGACCGCATCAACATCCTGCAGGCCACGCGGCTGGCGCACCGCCGCGCGATCCTCGGCCTGCCGCTGCGCCCGCATCTGGCCCTGATCGACGGCACGCAGCCCGCCGATGTGCCGGTGCCGCAGCTGGTCATCATCGACGGGGATGCGCTGTGCCGCTCCGTCGCCGCGGCCTCGATCGTGGCGAAGGTCACGCGCGACAGGCTGATGAAGGCCCTGGCGGCGGTCTATCCGGGCTACGGCTTCGAGATCCACAAGGGGTATTCGACGCGCGCCCACCGGGACGCGATCATGGCTCTGGGGATCACGCCGGCGCACCGGCGCAGCTTCCTGTTCGTACGGGGGCAGCAGCAGGCCCTGGCTATCGGCTGACCAGCACGCGAAGCAGCCCGCGCTCCAGCACCGTGAACCGCATCGTGTAACCCGCGAAGGTCAGGTGCGTGTCCCCGCCGTTGACCACCGCCGCCCGCCAGGCCAGCATGCCCTTCTGGGCGCCCACGATCGAGCCCACCGCGTCCTGCAGGAACATCGACACCTGCATCCCCCGCCGCTCGTCGCGGGGGAGATACATCACCTGCTGCTCGATGAGGCCCCCGCGGACGACCACGTCGACGGTGATCGCACCGTCGTCGGAGGTGAAGCGGTACAGACTGCGGCCGGCGAGCTCCCCGCTGAGCGCCATCTGTCCCTGCGGGCTCAGGGAGAGCTGGTTGGGCACCGGCCCTCCGGTGAACGCCTCCAGCGGGTCGCCCACCCGTGCAAAGGCAGGAGTGGCGGCCAGCAGGACAGGCACGATCAGCAGCCACGATCGGAACGAGCGCATCTCTGCCGGTTCCATGCCCTCCCCGCCGAGCCGACAGACAGTACCAGGCCGGCCCGCACAGCCCACCGGGGGGATGGCCGGATCGCCGTCCCGATGGTAGGAGAAGGGCATGGACCGGTTGCAGCTGGGCCGGATCGGTGAGCAGGCGGCGGTGGCGCACCTGGAGGCCCGCGGGTACCGGATCCTGGCCCGCAACTTCCGCTGCGCCCTGGGGGAGATCGACCTCATCGCCGCCCAGGGCGACGTCACCGTGTTCGTGGAGGTGAAGTCGCGCAGCACGGACGAGTTCGGGCCGCCCTTCGAGGCGATCACCCGTCTGAAGCAGCGCCGGCTGACGCGTCTGGCGACCTTCTATTTGAAAGGAAAGAGCCGGGTCGACCGGCCGGCCCGGTTCGACGCCGTCTCCGTGACGATCAGGCCTGACGGCTATGTGGAGGGGGTCGAGCTGCTGGTCGACGCGTTCGAGGCCGGATAGGAGTCGCCTACGGGACCGCCGCGGGCATGATTCAACCGAGATGAGGCACCTCTGGGGGCTGGCGCTGGCGGTCGTGCTCCTCGCCGCCCCCGCCCAGGCCCAATCTTCGGGGTCCTTCTGGGTGCTCCGGGAACCGGACCAGGCCGTCCAGTACGACGCGCCGGGGTCCGCGGCCCGACGCGCCGTGCAGGTCCCCCGCCGGCTCCTCGAGCATCCGGAGTATCTCACCGTCAACGCGAAGGGGCAGATGCTGTTCGTGCCCCCTCGCGGCGCGGAGTGGGGGAGCGGCGAGATGGCCTCCGCAGGCGGCCGTGTCTGGCTCTGGGACGGCAGCCAGGCAAGGGAGTGGCCGCTCGGGGATCTGCCCGCGGGCGGCATCACGATCACCCTGGACTGGTTTCTGTCGGCCGGCGGCGACGCTCTCTTCGTGCTCGAGACACGTGTCGAGAAGGTCGTGGACCCCTCCGGCGTGGACCTCTCCGTCCGCACCACCGCGCGCGTCCGGCGCACAGACCTCACCCGCGGCCGCGCGGTCACGATCGCGAGCCTCCCGTCCTCCGGACAGTGCATGTGCGCCACGGGGGTGTGTTCCGAGACCTGCCCCGAGTGGTCGCTCTGGGCACCCGGCGGCGTGGTGGGAGACGCCTTTCTCGTCACGCTCGTGACCCCGGGCCAGATCGGCTCGACCTGGCACGAGAGCCTGCTCTACCGGCGCACCGGGCGGCAGTGGCGGGCGACGAAGCTGCCGCAGCCCCTCGAGCAGCCGTTCTCGGCGTCATCGACCGGCGACCTCGTGATCGCAGCGGTTCTCGACGGCGGATGCTGCGGGTGGATGAACGAGGGCAGCGACCGGCTGCTGCTGGTGCGCGGCGGCGCCGTCGCAGTGCTGTACGATGAATTCACCCGCTACGACAACAGCAACTACGACGTGAGCCTCTACCCATCGAACGCGCGCCTCGCCCCCGGCCGGACCATGGTCGCGTACACTCTCGTGTCCACGGCCAAGCCGGGGGATCAGATCCCGCTCTCCTCGTCCGGAACGGAGCGCCCCGATGAGCTGGCCCGTGTTCGCGCCACCATCGCGGAACTGCCCTCGATCGAGGTCGTCAGGATCAGCGCCCCGCCGCAGCGGACGGCTGTGATCCCCCACGCGGCGCTCGTGGGGTGGCTGAACGATCGCGAGATCCTGACCGTGCGGGACGGAAGCCTGACCGTGTACGACCTGCAGACCGCCCGGTGGAGGGACACGGCGATCCGCGTGCGCACTGCCGCCGACGTCTTCCTGCCCTAGCCACCAGCCTGCTGGCTCTCAGCCCCTGGAGATAACCCTGCCAGGTCAGTGTTCGCCGGTCTCATCTCCGGCTAGAATCCCGCTGAGCGGAGATGCTGGCACGGGTGCGCAGCGCGGCGGTGCTGGGACTGCAGGCCTACGCGGTGGATGTCGAGGTGGACGTCGGCGGTGGACTGCCGGCGCTCACCATCGTCGGGCTGCCCGACGCCGCCGTGCAGGAGGCCAAGGAGCGCGTCCGCGCGGCGATCCGCAACGCGGGCTTCGAGGTTCCCGCGCGGAAGATCACGATCAACCTGGCCCCCGCGGATGTGCGCAAGGCCGGTCCCGCCTTCGATCTGCCGATGGCCGTGGGGATCCTTGCGGCGACCGGCCAGCTGGACGGGGCTCGTCTCGACAGCACGATGCTGCTGGGCGAGCTGTCGCTGGACGGGAGCATCCGGCCGGTGACGGGCCTGCTCGCGATCGCGCTGGCCGCCCGGGAGCAGCGGCTCCCCTCGCTCATCGTTCCCGAGCGGAACGCGTCCGAAGCTGCCCTGGTCGAGGGGATCGACATCCATCCGGCGCCGACCCTCGCCCGCGTCATCGCCCACCTGTCGGGTCGCGCCCCCATCCAACCGTTCCAACCCCCAGAGGCATCGGGCCCGGGGCCCGACGCCTGTGAACATGATTTCTCCGAGGTCCGCGGCCAGGAGCATGCGCGCCGGGCGATGGAGATCGCTGCCGCCGGCGGCCACAACGTCATGCTTGTGGGGCCGCCCGGATCGGGCAAAACGATGCTCGCGCGGCGGCTGGCGACCATCCTCCCGCCGCTGATTTGGCCCGAGGCCATCGAGGTCACCCGCATTCACAGCATCGCCGGACTGCTGCCCGGGGGCGGTGGTCCTGTCCGCGTGCGCCCCTTCCGCAGCCCCCACCACACGACCAGCACCGCCGCGATGATCGGGGGCGGGGGCCGTCCGGGCGAGATCACGCTGGCGCACCACGGCGTGCTGTTCCTCGACGAGCTGCCGGAGTTCCACCGCGACGTGCTCGAGGTGCTGCGCCAGCCCCTGGAGGACCGCGTGGTGACGGTGGCGAGGGCTCAGCTCACGTTGACCTTCCCCGCGGCCTTCATGCTGGTGGCCGCGATGAATCCCTGCCCCTGTGGCCACCGTGGGGACGACCGGGTGGAGTGCGTCTGCACGCCGCCGCAGGTTGCCCGCTACCTCGGCCGCATCTCGGGACCGCTGCTCGACCGTCTCGATCTCCACGTCGAGGTGCCGCGCGTGCCGCCCGCGGATCTGACCGCGCCCGTCGTGGGAGAAGCGTCCTCCGCCATCCGGGCCAGAGTGTGCGCGGCGCGGGAGCGGCAGACCGCCCGCTTCGCGGGAACGTGCGCCGCCAACGCGCTGATGACGGGCAGGCAGCTGCGCCGGTACGGCCGCCTCGGCGACGGCGCGCGGGAGTTTCTGCGCTCGGCGATCGAGCGGCTGGGGTTGAGCGCCCGGGCGCACGACCGGATCATCCGCGTGGCCCGCACCATCGCCGACCTGGATGGAGCCGAGGAGGTCGCGGTGGGCCATCTCGCGGAGGCGGTGCAGTACCGGGTCTTCGACCGCCGGCTCCGGCTGCCGGCCTGAGACGATGGCGTGCCTGCTCACGCCCGACGACGAGGCGTTCCCGGCAGCCCTCCGCAGGATCGCCGACCCGCCCCAGGCCCTGCACGTTTTCGGGACGCTCGCCGAAGCCGATCGAAAGGCGGTGGCCGTGGTCGGCGCGCGCCGGGCCAGCCCCTACGGTGTCGCGGTCGCGGAGTGGCTGGGCCGCGAGCTGGCGCGGAGCGGCGTCACCGTGGTGAGCGGTCTGGCCCGGGGGATCGATGCCGCCGCGCACCGCGGGGCCCTCGAGGCCGGCGGCCGCACCATCGCCGTCCTGGGGTGCGGCGTGGACGTCGTCTACCCGCCCGAGCACGCTCCCCTGGCGCGGGTGATCGCCGGCGCGGGGGCGCTCCTCTCGGAGTATCCGCCGGGAACCCCGCCATTGAAGCATCAGTTCCCGCGCCGCAACCGCCTGATCAGCGGGCTGTCCCTGGGCGTGGTGGTGGTCGAGGGCCGCGAGGACAGCGGGGCGTTGATCACCGCGGACTGCGCGCTCGAGCAGGGGCGGGAGGTGTTCGCGATCCCCGGTCCCGTCTTCTCGCCGACGAGCGCGCTCCCCCACCGGCTGCTGCAGCAGGGGGCGAAGCTCGTGAGCAGCGTGGCGGACATTCTGGAGGAGCTGCACCTGCCGGCAGCACAGCCTCACACGGCGGCTGTCAGGTTGGAGGGCCCCGAAGCCCTGGTGTACGCGCAGCTGAGCTTCGAACCGCAGCACATCGACCAGCTGGCCGCCCGCTGCGGCCTCGCGGCACCGGAAGTCAGCCGGGCGCTGTTGGGCCTCGAGCTGGGCGGGCTGGTGGGTGTGCTGGCAGGTCAGCGTTATGTGCGGGCCCGCGGGAGTGACGACTGGTGACCTCAGGAGGCTGTCGCAGCATCACGGAGCAGGTGAAGCACCATGCACAGCGCACTATAAGCCCACGACGATGGCCGCCTACGAAGCGCTGCGTCAGCGGCACGTGACCGAGTTCAGGGCGCTCATCCCTGAGGCTCTCGACCGGATCCGCTGGCCGGTCGAGCGGGTCCGCGCCGAACGGCAGCGGCGGCTGCGGGCGCTGCTCGCGGTGGCGAAGACCCGGTCACCCTGGCACGGCGGGCGGCTCGCCCGCATCGATCCGGAGACCGCCACCGAAGCCGATCTCAGCCGCGTCCCCACGATGACGAAGGACGACATGATGGAGAACCTCGACGGGGCCTTCACGGATCCTCGCCTGTCGCGTGGGGCAGCGGAGGCTCATCTCGAGACCTTGACCCGCGACGCGTATCTTCTCGACGAGTTCCATGTCTTCGCCTCGGGGGGCTCGAGCGGCCGGCGGGGAGTATTCGTCTGGGACTGGAACGGCTGGATGTGGCTCACGCTGGCCCTGGGCAGGTTCTGGATGCGGGAGCGGGCCCGGCACGCCGACCTGGGACCGGAGGCCGTAGAGGCCGTCGTGGCCGCGGACAAAGCCTCCCACATGACCGGCGCAGGAACGTTCTCCGGCCCGGCTGTCCACCGCCTTCCGGCGACGCTTCCTCTCGCCGACATCGTCGCCGGGCTCAACCGGCTCCAACCGGCCATGCTTCGCGGGTACCCTTCGGCGCTGGCCGTGCTGGCGAAGGAGGTTCGAGCGGGCCGGCTTCGGATCAGCCCCCGGCTCGTGCGGGCTCACAGTGAACCGCTCCTCCCTGAGACGCGCCAGGTTATCGAAGAGGCCTGGGGGCGGCCGGTCGGCAACGGATACGGAACGACGGAAGGCGCCTGCGCGGCCTCGTGCGGACAGGGGCGGGGGATGCATCTGAACGACGATCTCTGCATCTTCGAACTCATCGACGAGGTCGGCCGTCCGGTCCCCCCGGGGGAGCGCTGCGCCAAAGTGTACGTGACGAATCTCATGAACCTTGCGCAGCCCCTGATCCGTTATGAGTTGACGGATGAGCTGACGCTGCTCGACGAGCCCTGTCCCTGTGGCTCCACCTTTCGTCGGATCGATGACGTCGAAGGACGCCGGGACGACGTCTTCCTCTACCCGGAAGGGAGCGTCGTGCACCCGCTCGCGTTCCGCTCCCCGCTCGGCCGGGAGCGAAACGTCATCGACTACCAGGTACGGCAGACACGCCGGGGGGCCGCTGTCCGCGTCCGGACAGTGGGTCCCGTCGAGCTCGACGGCCTCGCCCGGCGGATCGCCGCGTCGGTGGAGCGGAGCGGCATGCCGGATCCCGAGATCACAGTGGAGCGCGTCGAGGTCTTCGAGCGTCAGGCGAGCGGCAAGCTCAAGCGGTTCTTCCCCCTCTCATCGAGCACTTGACGTCCTGTGCTAAGGTATAGGGCGAGGTTAGGGCCCGGCGCGCGAAGGGTATACGCGCAAGGGGACTCATGACCCCACAAGGTCTGCCGAGGGTGCTGATGGGGCACCGGAACAGCCGGCAGAGGTCTGATCGGAGCGGAGCAGATCGTGGCGACGAGCAGGGCGCTGGTGGTGGTGGAGTCGCCCACCAAGGCGCGCACGTTGAAGAAGTTCCTCAGCCGCAAATACAACGTTGTCGCCTCGATGGGGCACGTCAAGGACCTTCCACGCAGCCAGCTGGGCGTGGACGTGAAGAACGGCTTCACGCCCAAGTACATCGTGATCAAGGGCAAGGGGTCCATCCTCAAGGAGCTGAAAGAGGCCGCCAAGGCCGCGAGCGCGGTGTACATGGCGACCGACCCCGACCGTGAAGGCGAAGCGATCTCCTGGCACCTCTCCGACGCCCTGCGCTCCGTCAACCCCGACATCAAGCGCATCGAGTTCCACGAGGTGACCAAGGAAGCGGTGCAGGAAGCCCTCGCGCGGCCGCGCGACATCGACCTGAACCTCGTCAACGCCCAGCAGGCCCGGCGCATCCTCGACCGGCTGGTCGGCTACAAGCTCAGCCCCCTGCTGTGGCGGAAGATCCGCGGCGGCCTCAGCGCCGGCCGGGTGCAGTCCGTCGCCGTGCGCATGGTCGTGGACCGCGAGAAAGAGATCGAGGCCTTCGTCGCGCAGGAGTACTGGAGCCTGCTGGCCCACCTGCGCAAGCAGAAGCGCTCGCTGGCCGCGAAGCTGTTCAGCCGCAACGGCGACCGCTTCGGCTCGCCCGCGGAGGACGGGGCCACCGTCATCCGCACCAAGGACGAGGTCGAGGCGCTCGCCGCGCAGATCCGCGACCAGGTCTTCACCGTCGCCGAGGTGCGGCGAAAGGACCAGCTGCGCAACCCCTATCCGCCGTACACGACGAGCACCCTGCAGCAGGACAGTAACCGCCGGGTCGGCTTCACGGCGAGCCGCACGATGGCCGTCGCCCAGCAGCTCTACGAAGGCGTCGACGTCGGCGCGGAGGGCACGGTCGGCCTCATCACCTACATGCGCACCGACTCGGTACGCATCGCGGAGAGCGCGCAGCGCGAAGCCCGGGCCTTCATCGCCAAGCAGTACGGGGAGGCCTACGTCCCCGAGGCGCCCCGCATCTACCGCTCGCGCAAGGCGGCGCAGGAGGCGCACGAAGCCATCCGGCCTACCTCGGTGCACCGCACGCCGGAGGCCGTCCGGCCGCACCTGCGCAGCGACCAGTTCAAGGTCTACAAGCTGATCTGGGAGCGCTTCGTGGCGAGCCAGATGTCATCGGCCGTGATGGACACGCTTTCTGTGGACATCACGGCCGGGCCGTTCCTGTTCCGCGCCACGGGTTCCAAGGTGAAGTTCGCGGGCTACCTGGCCGTGTACCAGGACCTGCCGGACAACGGGGAGAACGGCGGCGCCGACCGCTGGCTGCCCGATCTCTCCGTGGGCGACAAGCTCACCCTCACCGAGCTCGAGTCCGAGCAGCACTTCACCCAGGCGCCGCCCCGTTACACCGAGGCCTCCCTCGTGCGCGCGCTGGAAGAGCGGGGGATCGGGCGGCCGAGCACCTATGCGCCGACGATCGAGACGATCAAGCGCCGCGGGTACGTCCGCAGCATGCAGCGGCGGCTGCACCCCACCGACCTCGGCCGGCTGGTGAACGATCTGCTGGTGGAGCACTTCGGGGACGTCGTGGACTACGACTTCACCGCTTCCCTCGAGGAAGAGCTCGACCAGATCGAAGAGGGCGCCCGGCAGTGGCAGAAGGTCGTCCAGGACTTCTACAAGCCGTTCGAGCACGA
>DASUAK010000246.1:0-3691 GCA_035763845.1 bacterium
TTCTGCTGGGTGCGGCACGGGACGCAGTCGGGGGTGGAAAACGCCAGCACGAGCGGGCGGCCGCGGCTCAGGGTGAGGAGGTCCCGTGCTCCCGGGCGCCGGTACCGGCTCGAGCGCCAGCGCAGCAGCAGCCACACAAGAGCCACGCCGCAGGCCGCCAGCAACAGGACGAGGAGTCGCTCAGCCATCGCTCAGCTCTGGGACGCCGCCCGGCCGATCACTCCAAAGCGCCGCAGCTGGTAGTAGACGAAGCAGCCGGCGCAGAAGTCGAAGACGACGTTCACCACCGCCAGCACAGCGACCAGCACGACGAGGGCCCAGCCCGCGGTCCCCGCGTGCGCGGCCAGCGCGACCCAGCCCGCCGCGAGGAACGCCGCCCCCACCCCCTGCGCGAAGCGGTGCGGCGCCGGATCATCGTCCAGGACGTGCGGCCGCAGCCAGCGCAGCGGCAGGGCGATCCGCTGGTAGAGGATCCGGAAGAGCCCCCAGGACGGGCGCGCGGTGCCGACCGCCAGCACCACGGCCAGCAGTCCGGCCAGAAGCGGCAGGTCGAGCAGGAACGCGGCGGTGGAGACCACCGCGATGCTCACCTGATTGAACTTGATGGCGTTGTGATCGACCTTGGCGACCATGACTCCCCTCCATCCGCGTCGGCGGAACGCCGCGATATCCGAGCAGCCGTCCTCGACGGCCGGTGGAAGCGGAGGTCAGCAGGTGCCTGCGGGCGGTTACGGACGCGCCGGCGAAGGCACATGCTGCCTCCGCCGCGGACAGATGCATTGCCGGGGCATGTAGAGCGCGGTCAGACCTGATCGCACGAAACGGAACGTCATCGACCCATCCGATTCTTGATGCGTTGGGTCAAGATTAGGGTGTTCCCGCCACCGTGTCAAGCCGCGTTTGCCATCCGCCGCAGACCGGGAAAATGGCTCCACGGACGGCTCGCAAACGGTACAGGAGAGGATCAGATGCCACAGACAGCCTGGAGCAAGAAGCGGGAGCGCCAGTACCGGCACATCAAGCGTGGGCTGCTCGAGCAGGGGCGCAGCGAAAGCGAGGCCGAAGAGATCGCGGCCCGCACCATCAACAAGGAGCGCGCCCGCAGCGGCGAAGCCGAAGAGAGCTCCAAGCTCTCGAGGACCGACATCTCGTCCGGACGCCGGGGCGGCCTGCGGTCGCACGAGGGACCGAAGGGACGGACCTACGATCAGCTGTACGAGGAAGCCAAAGATCAGAACATCAAGGGCCGTTCCAAGATGAACAAGGCCGCGCTCAAGCGGGCGGTCGACCGGAAGTCGGGGCGGTAAGAGGGGCTATCGGCTCGGCGGATCGGAAGTGCCGCCGGTCGATGTCGCGCGGCGCGCGTCCCGGGCCAGGCGGATGCGGGTCCCGAACAGGACGGCCAGCACGCGGCTGATCCAGACGATCCCCCCGAACAGCCAGGCCAGCGGCCTGAGCGCCCAGAGGAACGCCAGGCTGATCACGCCGAGGATGTACCTCAGCCATCTGAAGTAGCGGCCGACCCGCTGTAGGACCGCAAACCGGCTGTACGCCAGGGCGGCGACGAGCGTGCCCGCGGAGACGACGAACTTCTGCACATCGTTCAGCTTGATGTGCCAGAGATCCTCGAGCAGCAGCTCGATGCCGATGTTGAGCACCAGGAGGTAGGCGGCGGCCTCCAGCACCGGGTAGCGCTGGATCAGCCAGACGAAGATGCCGGCCGCGAAACGCATCGTGACGATGCCGAGCGCCACGCCGGTGAAGACGACCCACATCTCCCGCGAGAGGGATATCGCGGCCACGACGTTGTCCAGGCTGAACGCGAGGTCGGCCAGCTCGACGGCGACGACGACGCTCCAGAACGAACGCTCGCCCTTCCGGAGGGCCTCGCCCCCCGCCTGGTGGGCCTCCTCATGCGCCGTTCCCGGCCCCATGTCGCCGAGGTGGTCGGCGGCCAGCTTGATGAGGTAGAGCCCGCCCAGCAGCAGCAGCCAGCGGTTCTGCACCACCCAGGAGGCGATGAAGAGCATGCTCCCCCGGCCGACGTAGGCGCCGAGGAGCCCCACCTTCAGGGCGGCCAGCCGCTGGCCCCCGAGCAGCCGGTGCACGGGGTGTTCCAGGAACCGGAGCGCCTTCGGCCAGGGGATCGCGGCTTCTTTGGGGAGCTGGGAGACCATCGCTCCCAGCACGGCGGCGTTGTCGATCGAGAGGATGCCTTCCAGGTAGATGAGCTGGAGGACGATCAGGACAACGCCGTAGTCCATGACTTTCTCAGTGTACCCAACGCCCTCGGATGGCGCAACGAGCAGCGGCCGCGAGGGTCAGCGGTGCTGGTACAGCCGCCGGAGGACGAAGATCTGCGCGGCATGGTACATGTCGTGATGGGCGGCGCCGACGGCCCAGTCGATGACCCGGGCCTGCCCCTCCTCCAGCCACCACGCTTTCCACACCACCTCATCCAGCCGTTCCGGCGAGAACGAACGAAGCACACGGAGGAGGCGCTCATGCGCATGCTCCAGCTCGGCGCGCGCCTCATCCCATCCCCGGGCCCCCGCGGGAACCGGTCGCCAGTTCGCCTCGTCGCTGTACTTCCATTCCTGTCCGCTCGTCCGCGCGGACACGGCATCCTTCCAGTAGGCCATGTGCCGGGTGATCTCGCCGATCGTCTTCTGCTCGGGGTTTGGGCGCCAAGCGCTCTCCTCGGTCGTCACGCCCTCTAGCGCCTGCAGGGCGCCCCGTCCGGCCCAGTTCCCTTTCCGGTAGGTCTGGTCGACGTGCTCGACGATCCACCCGACGACGTCCACGGCGCTCCCTCCTGGAACAGCGGGATCTGCGTTGGTGCCTTCGGCACGGCCCGGGCCGACTCCGCCGTGGCCACCCTATCGCGAAAGCCGACACGCGCTTTGACGGCTGCGGCGATGCGCTGGATTTGCGATCGATATGCTGACGGGGCGTATTTCCCGACGTACAGCCGCCTGTATTCAGGTACCAACTCCGGCCGGCGGTGCGTGAGGTACTCGAAGAAGGCGTCGCGGGTCACTTCGCCAAGGTGCAGCGCGATCGTGGCCAGCGAGGCCGCCCCATGTCGCTTCGCGGCCACGATGACCTCGGTGATGTTCTGCACGTCGTCCGTGATGCCAGGGAGCACCGGCGCCAGCATTACGACGGTGGGGATCCCAGCCTTCGACAGCGTCTCAAGCGCTTCGAGCCGCCGCAGCGGCGGCGGGGCCCCAGGCTCGAGCTCCTCGGCGAGCTTCGCATCCAGTGTCGCCACGCTGAAGCAGACTTCCGCTCCCGGGCCTTTCTGCAGTTGCTGCAGCACATCCAGATCACGGACTATCATCGTCGAGCGTGTGATCAATCCCGCCGGAGTCTGATAGTCGCGCAGCGCTTCCAGAATGCGCCGCGTGATGCGGTATGCCCCCTCCGCGGGTTGATACGGATCCGTGGCCGTTCCGATCTGCACCTCCTCCCGCTTCCACGAGGGCTTTGCCAACTCACGTCGCAGCAAGTCCGGCGCATTGACCTTGACGAAGATCCGCGACCCCCAGTCGTTAACACCGTCCTGGTCGAGGTACCAGTGCGTCTTCCTAGCAAAACAGAAAGTGCACAGATGCTGGCATCCTCTGTAGGGGTTGATCGACCACTTGAAGCCCATCCCCTTGACCGCGTTGAGGACGGACTTCGTCTC
>DASUAK010000247.1:0-2235 GCA_035763845.1 bacterium
CGGGCCGCCTGGCCGCGCGCTTCGGGGTGGGGCGGGTCATCGTCGGTTCGATCGCCGTCGGCGGTCTGGGGTTCATCCCGGTGGGCCTCGCCACACCCGCCACGGCATACCCGATGCTGATCCTCGCCGGGGCGCTGGGTATCTTCGGCAGCCTCGTCTACAACATCAACCAGGTCAGCCTCCGGCAGGCGATCACGCCCATGCGCCTGCAGGGCCGCATGAACGCGACGATGCGCTTCCTGGTCTGGGGCACGATGCCCCTCGGCGGCCTCCTCGGCGGCGCCCTGGGCGAGACGCTCGGCCTGCGGACGGCCATCCTGCTGAGCGCCGTGGGCGGGGCGTTCGCCTTCCTGTGGGTGCTGCTCTCGCCGGTGCGCGGCCTCGCCGCCATCCCCGACCATGTGGACTGACGGCGCGAGCGGGCGGGTCGTGGGGGCGGTCGTGCGCCGCGAGCTGCGCATCTGGTCCCGCTATCCCAGCTGGATCATCTCCCTGATCGTCTGGCCGCTGCTGTTCCCGCTGGTCTACCTCTTCGGGGGCCGCGCCCTGGCCGGTCCGGGCGGGGAGGGGATGGCCGCCTTCGCGGCGAGCGCGGGGACGGCCAACGTCGCCGGGTTCATCGTCGTCGGGACGACCGCCTGGATGTGGCTGAACATCACCCTCTGGGGCGTGGGCACGAGCCTGCGCATGGACCAGGTCAAGGGCGTCCTGGAGTCCAACTGGCTGACGCCCGCCTCGCGCTTTGCGATGCTGCTCGGCACCGCGGCGAGCCAGGCCGTCATCGCCCTCGTCTTTCTGGGGCTGAGCCTGCTGGAGTTCCAGCTGGTCCTCGGGATCCGCTTCACGCCCAGCGCCGCGGGCACTCTGGCGGTCATGGCCCTGACCGTGCCCTGGCTCTACGGGCTGGGCATGGCGTTCGCCGCGGTGGTGCTGCGGTTCAAGGAAGCCAATGCGATGGTGTACTTCGTCCGCGGCCTGTTCATGATCTTCGCCGGCATCACCTTCCCGCTGGCGGCCCTGCCGTCGTGGATGCGGGAGGTCGCCGCTGCGCTGCCGCTCACCTACACCATCGATGGGTTGCGGCAGGCCCTGCTGGCAGGGGCCGGACCGTCCGCGCTGGCGCCGCAGCTGCTGGTGCTGGCCGGGTCCGGGGCGGCGTTGATGGCCCTCGGCTACGCGCTCTTCCAGGCGATGGACCGATACATGCGGCGGGCCGGCTCGCTCGCCCACCACTAGGGGGAAGCATCATGCGGCTGCTCTGGGCGGTGGCTCGGAAGGACGTCCTCCTGATGGTGCGCTACCCGCTCAACCTCCTCTCCCGCGTCGTGGAGCCCATCGGCTGGCTGATGCCGGTGTATTTCCTCGGCCGGGCGTTCTCGGGCGGCGGTACCGCCGCGGGCTTCGCCGCCTGGACGGGGACGGGCGACTTCATGGCGTTCATCGTCGTGGGATGGGTCCTCTCCTCCTACGTGTCGGCGGTGATGTGGGGGATGGGGTTCTCCCTCAAGACGGAGATGGATCAGGGCGTGCTGGAGTCCAACTGGATGGCGCCGGTCTCGCCGGCGCGGCTGCTCGTCGGCCGCACGATGGCCAGCCTGGCCGTGACGACGCTTACGTCCGCGGCCTTCCTCGCTCTGGCGATGTGGATCTTCGACCTCTCCCTGCGCGGGCGGGTCGCCGCGGCGGCGGCGTTCGCGCTCCCGGTCGTGATCGGGCTCTACGGATTGGGCTTCATGCTCGCGGGGCTCGTCCTGCGCCTGCGCGACGCCAACACGCTCATCGACGTGAGCAACTTCAGCCTGGGCCTCCTCAGCGGCCGCGACTATCCTGTGACGGTGCTGCCGCGGCCCCTCCTCATGCTGTCGCTGGCGCTGCCGCTCACGTACGGATACGACGGGCTGCGCGCGCTGCTGCTCGGGACCCGGCCGATGATGCCGCTCTCCCTGCAGGCCGCCGTGGGCGCGATGTTCATGGGGGTCATGATCGTGCTGGGGATGTGGACGCTGCGGCGCCTCGACTACCGCAGCCGCGTCCTCGGCTCGCTCGGCCAGCACTAGCGGGGACCGGAATAGCCCTCTGCTAGAATGGCGTTGTGGCCACCATGACGCTCCCCGCCGTCTGGGCGTGGGCGCTCGCCCCGGTCGCCTCCTCCCGCGAGCCGCGCGAGACCGCGTTCCAAAAGATCCGCCTCATCGCCTCCGACGAGGTGCTGCGCGGCGCCGCGGCCGCCTTCCG
>DASUAK010000248.1:0-16793 GCA_035763845.1 bacterium
AGGCCGGCACCGCAAGGGCCGGACCCGGCGCAGAGCCTGTGACTCGGGCTCCGTCCGGTACTCGACGTCGAGACTGGAACGGAGGGAACAGTGATGGCGCAGACGCAGCTTGCCCCTTCCGATGCCCGGAGGGGTTTTCGCTTTTCCACGCGGGAGATCACCATCACGGCCGCGCTCGGCGCGGTGACGATCGTGATGGGGCTGGTGCCCTGGCTGGGATTCATCCCCGCGCCCACCCCGGCCGGGAACGCCACGACGATGCACATCCCCGTGATCATCGCCGCCGCGCTGGAAGGACCCGTCGTGGGCGGATTGGTCGGGGCGATCTTCGGCTTCTTCAGCTTCAGCCGGGCGGCGGTGCCGATCTTCAAGAACCCGCTCATCGCCTTCGGCCCGCGCATCCTGATCGGGGTCGTGGCCTTCCTCGTCTTCATCGCCCTGCAGCGCCGCTACGCGCGCTCGGTGTCGGCGCTCGTCCTGGGCGCCTCCGTCTACACGATCCTCGGACCCGGGGCGCAGCGCTTCGAGACCGCCTTCGCCGGAGGGAAGATCGAGCCGAGCTGGCTGATCACCGGCTACCATGCCATCGCCTCGGTGACGGCCGCGCAGCTGTGGCTGCCGATCGCCGCGGGGCTGGCCGCCGCCGCCCTGGCCTGGTGGCTGCTCGGCGGCGAGAACGCCGCCCCGGCCGCGGCCGCGGTCGCGGGGACGCTGACGAACACGGTGGGCGTCCTGACGCTGGCGGTCCTCTTCGGGTACATCCCCTCCGGCGCTGCCTTCGTCATCGGCGCCACGCATGGGCTGCCCGAAGTCGTCCTGGCCGTGGTCATCACCGTGCCGGTCTACCGGGCCGTCGCGCTGGCGCGGAAGCGGGGCTGACGCGTAGACCGATGCTCCTCGCCGTCAACATCAACAACACGCAGATCAAGATCGGCGGCTACCGGGGAACCGATCTGCTCTTCCACTGGCGGATCGCCACCGACCGCGAGAAGACGGACGACGAGTACGCGATGATCCTGCGCGAGCTGTTCCGCCACGCGGAGCTGCAGTTCGCGCAGGTGGAGTCGGTCGCGATCTCCTGCGTCGTGCCGCCGCTCACCGACGTCTTCGAGCGGCTCTGCCGCCGCTACTTCGGCGTCTCGCCGCTCATGGTCGGCCCCGGCGTGCGCACCGGGATGCGCATCCACTACGAGAATCCCAAGGAGGTTGGCGCGGACCGGATCGCCAACGCCGTGGCCGTCTTCGAGAAGTACGGCGGGCCCGCCATCGTGGTCGATTTCGGGACCGCCACCACCTTCACGGCGGTGTCCGCGGCGGGGGAGTTCCTCGGCGGGGCCATCGCCCCCGGGGTAGGCATCTCGGTGGAGGCCCTGGCCGAGCACGCCGCGCAGCTGCCCTACGTCGAGCTGGCGCAGCCGCGCGCCGCGATCGCCCGCTCGACGGTCACGGCGATGCAGGCCGGGATCATCTTCGGGGCGGTGGGCCAGGTCGAGGAGATCATCCGCCGGATGCGCACCGAGCTGGGCGGCGAGGCGACGGTGGTCGCCACGGGCGGGTGGGCGGAGATCATCCTGGGCGAGTGCCACTGCTTCGATCACTACGACCCGCTGCTCACCCTCGAAGGCCTGCGCCTCATCCACGAGCGCAACCGCGCGGAGGCGGCGGAGCCCCCGGCCGGGCCTGCGGCGAGGCCCGCCCAGCCCACCGGGACGCCGGCCGAGCCGCGGGGATCGCGCCCGGCGCCGGCGCCCGCTCCGGCTTCTCCGCGCGGCAAGCGGCAGGACTCCCCGTAAGCGGGCCGTAGTAGGTCCCTGCGATGAAGCGCGTCGTCTCCGTCAGCCTCGGCAGCTCGTCCCGCGACCACCGGTTCGAGACCACCATCCTCGGCCAGCCCATCACGATCGAGCGGATCGGCACGGACGGCGACGTGCGCCGCGCGAAGCAGCTGCTGGAGGAGCTGGACGGACAGGTCGACGCCCTGGGGCTCGGCGGCACCGATCTGTACCTGCGCGCCGGGAACCGCCGCTACCTCATCCGGGAAACCGCCGGCCTCGTCCGCAACATCCGCAAGACGCCGTTCGTCGACGGCGGCGGGCTCAAGGCCTCCTGGGAGCGCTGGCTGATCACGGAGTACCTGCCGTCCCGGCAGGGCCTCTCGTTCAAGCGCCGGCGGGTCGTCCTCGTCTCTTCGGTCGACCGGTATGGGATGGCAGAGGCCTTCACCGAGGCGGGCGCGGAGGTCATCTTTGGAGATTTGATCTTTGCCCTCGGTGTCCCGATACCATTGCGGTCCCTGACCTCCGTGAAGGTACTTGCCGCGATCCTCCTGCCGGTGCTGAGCCGCCTGCCGATCCGGTTCCTGTATCCGACGGGCAAGAAGCAGGACGTGATCACGCCCAAACACGGGAAGTACTTCGCCTGGGCCGAGGTGCTGGCCGGAGACTTCCACCTCATCCACCGCTTCATGCCGGAGGATCTGCGCGGGCGCGTCGTCCTCACGCAGACCGTCACCACATCGGACGTCGAGGAGCTGCGCCGGCGCGGTGTGTGGATGCTGATCACCGACGGCCCGGACATGGGCGGGCGCTCCTTCGCCACCAACGTCTTGCAGGGCGTCATCGTCGCCGTGACGGGCCGCCGTCCCGAAGAGATCACGACCGAGGAGTACCTGCAGACGGCGCTGCGCGCCGGGTTCCTGCCGAGGATCGAGGTGCTCAATCCCCAGCATGCTCCGGCGGGCTGGCGGCGGGAGCCGGCGGTGGTATGAGCGGTCCCGCGCCGCATCCCGCGCCGCCGCACCACGGCACCTTCGCCTTCCTCATCCACCCGCTGAGGATCGACGACTTCGCGCGCAGGTACCCGATCACCCGGAGGCTGCCCGCCCCGGTCGTGGAGCGGATCTTCCGCTGGATCCCCCCGCGCCTGGTCTCGCACATCACGGGCATCCGGTCGGCGACCGGCGCCACCGCGGAGGGCTGGTTCATCGGGCTGCCGCTCACGCCCCAGATCCTGCTGAACGCGCCGCTGTCCTTCGTCTACCGCAGGCTGATCCAGTCCGGCCGGATGGCCGAAGAGCAGGGGGCGAAGATCTTCGGCCTGGGCGCCTTCACCAAGATCGTCGGCGACCGGGGCATGACGGTGGCGAACAACCTGCGCATCGCCGTCACCACGGGGAACTCCTACACCGCGGCGACGGCCGTGGAGGGCGCCCTGCTGGCCGCGGAGCGGATGCGCATCGATCCGGCGAACGCGACGGCGGCGGTGATCGGGGCGACCGGCGCCATCGGCGCCGTGTGCAGCGACGTCCTCGCCCGCGCCGTGGGGCGCCTGCTGGTCGTGGCGAGGACGCGCGAGAACCTGGAGGCCCTGGCCGCGCGGTTGGCGTCCCGCGGCCAGGCGAGCGTTGTGCCGGAGACGGATGTCCGCCGCGCCGTGCGTGCATCCGACATCGTGCTCACCGTATCTTCAGCCACCGATACCCTCATCGAGCCCGAGGACCTCCGCCCGGGATCGGTCGTCTGCGACGTGGCCCGCCCCCGGAACGTCTCGCGCCTGGTATACGAGAAGCGTGACGACGTGCTGGTGATCGACGGCGGGGTGATCGAGGTGCCGGGCGAGGTGGACTTCGGCTTCGACTTCGGCTTCCCGCCGCGCATGTGCGAGGCCTGCATGGCCGAGACGATCATCCTGGCCCTGGAAGGTCGCTACGAGAACTTCACCCTCGGCAAGGACATCAGCCTGGCGCACGTGGAGGAGATTTCCGCCCTCGCGCGCCAGCACGGGTTCCGCCTGGCGGGGTTCCGGAGATTCGAGCGAGCGATAGGGGATGACGAGGTGGAGCGAATTCGCACCGCCGCCGCACGGCGGCGGGCAACTGCTTGACGCCCGCCGGGCCCATGGGCTATACTCCCTGTCACTGAGGGGGCGGCAACCCCTCAGTTTTCGTGCCGGACAACATAGCGGGTGGACGGAGGGCGCTGTAGGCCGGAACCGGTCTACGGTGCTTGTTCTTCAAGCGGTAGGAGACGGCGTGCATGGCAGACACCGAGAAGTACAACGTCCTCACTCCCGAAGGGCTGCGCAGGCTCGAAGATGAGCTGGAGCACCTGAAGACGGTGAAGCGCAAGGAGATCGCCGAGCGCATCAAGGCCAGCAAGGAGTTCGGCGACATCTCCGAAAACGCGGAGTACGAGGATGCCAAGAACGAGCAGGCCTTCATCGAGGGCCGGATCCTGCAGCTGGACCAGATCCTCCGGACCGCCCGCGTCGTCGACAACCACAACGCCCCCTCGGACACCATCACGGTCGGCGCCACGGTGCGGGTCAAGGAGCTGGGCTCGGGCGAGGAGATCAGCTACACGATCGTGGGGTCCGCCGAGGCCGATCCCGACCAGGACCGGATCAGCAACGAGTCGCCGGTCGGGCGGGCCCTGCTGGGCCGGCGCGCCGGGGAGACGGTGGACGTCACCGTCCCGGTCGGGAAGCTGAAGTACCGCGTCCTGAAGATCTCCCACTAGCTTCCGCCGTCTGTTCGGTCCTGCCTCAGGGAAGAACTCCCGTGCAGGCCGGGGCCGGGAACGCCGGGAATCCCTCCTGCGTTATCAGCGTATAATGAGGGAGGAGGGGACTCCGCCGGGGCCGAATCACTTCGCCAATCGAGCCTCCGACTACGTACCTTTCGTCCCAGCGGAGAGGAGGACGTACCCCCAATGTTCGAGCGATTCACCGAGCGCGCACGCCGCGTCATCATCCTGGCGCAAGAAGAAGCCAAGCGCCTGAACCATAGCGCCGTCGGCACGGAGCACATTCTGCTCGGCATCATCCGTGAGGGCGAAGGCGTCGCCAGCAAGGTGCTGGAGAGCCTGACCATTTCCCCGGACCGGGTGCGGGCGGAGATCGAGAGCGCCATCGGTCGGGGGGAGCGCACGCCCTACGAAGAGGTGGCCTTCACGCCCCGGGCCAAGAAGGTCCTGGAGCTGGCGCTCGACGAGGCGCGCCGGCTCGGGCACAACTACATCGGCACCGAGCACCTCCTGCTGGGTCTCATCCGCGAGGGCGAGGGCGTGGCCGCCCGGGTCCTCGAGGCGATGGGCGCCGATCTGGAGCGGGTGCGCGCCCAGGTCGTCTACCTCCTCGGCGAGGAGGGGACCACCTCCTACACCAAGCAGACCAGCAAGACCCCCACGCTGGATGAGTTCGGCAGGGACCTGACCAAGCTGGCCCGTGAGAGCAAGTTGGACCCCGTGATCGGCCGGGAGCGGGAGATCGAGCGGGTCATCCAGGTCCTGTCCCGCCGGACCAAGAACAACCCGGCCCTGATCGGGGAGCCGGGCGTGGGCAAGACCGCCATCACGGAGGGCCTGGCGCAGCGCATCGTGCGCGGTGACGTGCCCGAAGTGCTCCGGAACAAGCGCGTGGTGCAGCTGGACCTGGCGGCCCTGGTCGCCGGCACCAAGTACCGCGGCGAGTTCGAAGAGCGCATGAAGAAGGTGATGGACGAGATCCGCAAGGCCCAGGGCGAGGTCATTCTCTTCGTAGATGAGCTGCACACTCTGGTAGGAGCGGGCGCTGCAGAGGGTGCCATTGACGCAAGCAATATTCTCAAGCCCGCGCTGGCGCGCGGGGAACTCCAGTGCATCGGCGCCACCACGCTGGACGAGTACCGGAAGTACGTCGAGCGGGACGCCGCTCTGGAGCGCCGCTTCCAGCCCATCCTCGTCGCCGAGCCCACCGTGGAGCAGACGATCGAGATCCTCAAGGGGCTGCGGGAGCGCTACGAGGCCCACCACAACGTGACGATCAGCGATGAGGCCCTGGTGGCCGCGGCCACGCTGGCGGAGAAGTACATCTCCGACCGCTTCCTGCCGGACAAGGCCATCGACCTGATGGACGAGGCGGCGAGCAAGATCCGCCTGCAGGCGTCCTTCCTGCCCCAGGAGGTCCGCCAGGCCGTCGATAAGGTCGAGCGGGTCAAGCGCGAGAAGGAAGAGTCGATCAAGAACCAGGATTTCGAGAAGGCCGCGCAGATGCGCGACAAGGAGCGCGTCCTGCGCCAGAAGCTCGAGGAGCTGGAGTCCTCCTGGAAGCGGGAGAAGGGCCGCGACGTGAGCACGGTGACCGGCGAGGACATCGCCGACATCGTCTCCTCGTGGACCGGCATCCCGGTCACCCGGTTGGTGGAGGAGGAGACCCAGAAGCTCCTGCGCATGGAGGAGTCGATCCACGAGCGGATCGTCGGGCAGGAGGAGGCTGTGCGCGCCGTCAGCAAGGCGGTGCGCCGCGCCCGTGCCGGCCTGAAGGATCCGCGCCGGCCCGTGGGCTCCTTCATCTTCCTCGGCCCCACCGGGGTCGGGAAGACCGAACTGGCCCGGGCCCTGGCCGAGTTCCTCTTCGGCGACGAGAACGCCCTGATCCGCATCGACATGTCGGAGTACAGCGAGCGGCACACGATCAGCCGGCTCGTCGGCTCCCCGCCCGGCTACGTGGGCTACGAGGAGGGCGGCCAGCTCAGCGAGCAGGTCCGCCGGCGGCCGTACTCCGTGGTGCTCTTCGACGAGATCGAGAAGGCGCACCCGGAGATCTTCAACGTGCTGCTGCAGATCCTCGACGACGGCCGCCTCACCGACGCCCAGGGGCGCACCGTGGACTTCAAGAACACGGTGATCATCATGACCAGCAACGTGGGCGCGCCGGTGCTGGAGAAGGAAGTGGCGATCGGCTTCCGCCCGGCGGGCACGGAGATGACGGTGATGGAGACCGCCTACGAGCGGATGAAGGAGCACATCACCGAGGAGCTGCGCCGCACCTTCCGGCCGGAGTTCCTGAACCGCATCGACGAGATCATCATCTTCCGGCCGCTGAGCAGCGACCAGATCAAGTCCATCGTCCACATCCTGATCGCCCGCGTGCAGCGGGAGCTGCGCGGCCAGAACATGGAGCTGGAGATGACCGAGGCGGCGAAGGATCTGCTGGCCAAGGAAGGCTTCGACCCGACCTTCGGCGCGCGGCCGCTGCGCCGCGCCATCCAGCGCCTGGTCGAGGACCAGCTGAGCGACGAGCTGCTGCGCGGGAACTTCAGCTCGGGCGACACGGTCGTCGTGGACGCCCGCGAGGGGCGGCTGGTCTTCGAGCGGAAGCGCAAGCCGGAGCCTGCGCTGAAGGGCGAATAGCTCAAACCGAACAGGGCAATACGGTGTCCGGAGGGCCCGGCATGAGACCGGGCCTTTCGTCTTGAAGGACAGGGTGCCGTGAGCAAAGCCCGGATCCAGTACGTCTGCCAGTCCTGCGGCCATATGTCGCCCCGGTGGCTGGGCCGCTGCCCCAGCTGCGAGGAGTGGAACACGTTTGTCGAAGAGGCGGGGCCTCAGCGGCCGCGACGGGGCGGCCAGGTGAGGACGCACACGGCTTCGGCGCAAGCGCCGGTCCCTGTGACCGAGATCCCTGAGAGCGCCGAAGACCGTCTGGACACCGGCCTCGGGGAGCTCAACCGGGTCCTCGGGGGAGGCCTCGTGCCCGGCTCTCTCGTCCTGGTCGGGGGCGACCCCGGGATCGGAAAGAGCACCCTGCTCACCGCGCTCTGCGGGCATCTGGCCAGGGGGGGCCTGCGCGTGCTCTACGTCAGCGGGGAAGAGTCAGCGGCACAGGTCAAGCTGCGCGTGCAGCGACTTGGTGCGGATGCGTCCGACTTCGTTTTTCTCGCGGAGACGGCGATCGACGCCGTCCTTCAGACCGCTCAGGGCTTCGCCCCGCGCGTCCTTGTGATCGATTCCATCCAGACGATGTACCACCCCGACCTGCCCGCCTCTCCGGGCAGTGTGGGACAGGTGCGGGAGTGCACGGCGGAGCTGCTGCGATACGGGAAGGGCAGCGGGACGGCCGTGCTGCTGGTCGGGCACGTGACCAAGGACGGCCAGATCGCCGGGCCGCGCGTGCTGGAGCACATCGTCGACACCGTCCTGTACTTCGAAGGAGACCGCCACCACAGCTACCGCATCCTGCGGGCGACGAAGAACCGCTTCGGCTCGACGAACGAGATCGGGGTCTTCGAGATGGCCGGGCGGGGTCTGCGCGAGGTCGCCAACCCGTCGGCGGCGTTCCTGTCGGAGCGGAGGGGGCAGGCCCCG
Source organism: bacterium (assembly GCA_035763845.1). Classification (GTDB taxonomy): domain Bacteria; phylum Sysuimicrobiota; class Sysuimicrobiia; order Sysuimicrobiales; family Kaftiobacteriaceae; genus Kaftiobacterium. The sequence continues at coordinate 8,124 of DASUAK010000248.1, forward strand.
GGCTCCGCCGTGACCTGCGTCCTGGAAGGCTCCCGTCCCCTGCTCATCGAGATCCAGGCCCTCGTCACCCCCACCGTCTTCGGGATGCCGCGCCGGACGGCCTCGGGCATCGACTACAACCGGATGGTCGTCCTGCTGGCCGTCCTCGAGAAGCGGGCCGGCGTGCACCTCAGCAGCCAGGACGTCTATGTCAGCGTGGCCGGGGGCGTCGCGGTGGACGAGCCGGCGGTGGATCTGGCCCTCGCCGCGGCGGTCGTCAGCAGCCTGCGCGGGCGGCCGGTGGACGAGAGCGCAGTCGCGGTCGGCGAGCTGGGGCTGGCCGGTGAGATCCGGACGGTTCCGCAGCTGGACCGGCGGGTCGCGGAGGCGGCCCGGCTGGGGTTCCGGCGGGTCGTCGTCCCGCGCACGGGCGGGGTGGAACACGAACGGGACGGCATCGAGGCCGTCCCGGTGGAAGATATCGCAGAAGCGCTGGCCCGGCTCATCCCCTGAGCCGGGCGCCCGGGCGCCGGGGTCAGGTGAGGTTGAAGACCCCCAGGGCGTTCACGCGTGTGTACTCCTTCTCCAGCACGTCCTTGAGGTTCAGGTTGAGCAGGCTGCACAGCGCGGCCAGGTAGAACAGCGTGCTGCCGATCTCCGTCTCGATAACCTCCCGGCACCTCCCGCACAGTGCGCCGCCGACGTGCGTGCTCATGAACTGGCCGAGGTCGCGCAGGGTGGCGTCGGCGGGGAAGGTCTGCTTGCCGGCGGTGACGGTGATGCAGCCGCACGTCGTCACGGATTTGGCCAGAGCCCGGTTCACCCGCGCCGCGGATTCGGTGAGCTTGGTCTGGACATCGAGGATGCTGCGATGCCTAAGGAGATACTGCGAGACCGAGTCCTGAAACGAGACCTCACCGGTGTCCTTCATGCGCCCCCTCCGGATCACCACGCGAAGATCGTGCCTTGAGTATAGGGACGCGTGAAAACGGCTGTCAAGGAATGACCCCCTCCGCGGCGGGAACCTTGGGGCGACCGGATACGGTATAGTGTAAGAAAGGATCGGTGCACTCATGGCATCCATCATCATCCGTCTGGCCGGCGCCCTCCTCGGCGCTGTGGCAGGTTCGCAGGGCGCAGTCGAGATCGTCGCCGCCGTACCCAGCCTCCAGCCGGTGCGGATCCCGCTCTTTGCGGTCGGCCTCCTCGCCGGGGTGCTGGTCGGGTCGATGTTGGCGCTGTGGTTCTGGCGGTGGTTCGAGCGCCTGATGGGCTGGGTCCTGTCCTCGCTCTCCCGGGTCTCCCTGCGGGACATGCTGCTGGGGGTGGCGGGACTGGCGGTGGGCCTGGTCATCGCCTTCCTCGTGGGCTACCCGCTGTCCCGCATCCCGGCGATCGGGTCCTACCTCTTCCTGGCCGCGGCGCTCGTCTTCGGCTACCTCGGCTTCCACGTGGCGCTGCAGCGGCGGGACGAAGTGGCCGGATCGTTGCTCCGTCTGGACCGGGGCGGGCACGGCAGCGAGCGGGTCCGCTGGCGGGGCGTCGCCAAGGTCCTCGACACCAGCGTGATCATCGACGGCCGGGTCGCCGACGTGGTCAAGGCCGGTTTCCTGGAAGGCCCGCTCGTCGTGCCGCGGTCCGTCCTCAATGAGCTGCAGCGCATCGCGGATTCCTCCGACGCGCTGCGCCGCAACCGGGGGCGGCGCGGGCTGGATATCCTGCAGCGCCTGCAGCAGGAGCTCCAGGCCGTGCAGATCGCGGACGACCCGAAGGACCCGGGCCTGGACGTGGACGGGCGCCTGATCGCCATGGCCAAGCAGCTGCGCGGGTGGATCGTGACGAACGACTTCAACCTCAACAAGGTCGCCGAGCTGCAGGGCATCAGGGTCCTCAACATCAACGAGCTCTCGCAGTCGATCCGGCCCATCGTTCTTCCGGGGGAAGAGCTGACGGTGCAGATCGTGAAGGACGGCAAGGAAGCGGGACAGGGGGTGGGCTACCTCGACGACGGCACGATGGTCGTGGTCGAGGGCGGCCGGCGGTACATCGGCGAGAAGTTCGACGTGGTCGTGACCAGCGTGCTGCAGACGGTGGCCGGCCGCATGATCTTCAGCCGGTTGAAGGAAGGCGTGCAGCCCTCGGCCGAACGGCGATGACCGTCCCCCGCACGGACGTGATCGTGGTCGCGGCCGGACGAGGGGAGCGCGTCGGCGCTCCCAACGGCAAAGCCTTCGTCCCCCTGCTGGGGGAGCCCATGCTCGTCCACACTCTTCGCGCCTGCGAAGCGTGCTCGCTCGTCACAGGGATCATCGCCGTGGTCCCCGCCGACCGTCTGGCCGACACCGGGCCGCTGCTCGCCCGCGCGGGCATCCGCCGCGTGCGCGAGATCGTCCCCGGCGGAGCGCGCCGCCAGGACTCGGTGGCCGCCGGTTTGGCGCGCGTGGCTGGCGCCGAGGTCGTCGTGGTCCACGACGGCGCCCGGCCGGCCGTGCGCCCTGAGGTGATCGCCGCGGTGGCCCGGGCGGCGGTGGAGACCGGCGCCGCGTCGGCCGGGATCCCCGTGCGGGAGACGGTGAAGACGGTGGATGCCGGCGAGGCTGTGCGGACCGAAGACCGCGAGCGTCTCTGGATCGCCCACACCCCGCAGGCCTTCCGGACCGAGGTGCTGCGGGAGGCGCACGCCCGCGCGGCGGCGGACGGCTTCCGGGGCTCCGACGACGCGGTCCTGGTCGAGCGGCTCGGCCGCCGGGTGCGGATGGTGGAGGACTCTCCCACGAACGTCAAAATCACTGTTCCTGATGATCTGCTCCTGGCGGAACGGCTGCTGGGGGGCGGGGCTGCCATGATGGCGCGCACGGGCATGGGGGTGGACGCCCATCGCCTCGTTCCCGGACGGCGGCTGCGCCTGGGCGGAGTGGAGATTCCGCATCCGCTGGGGCTGGCCGGCCACTCCGACGCGGACGTCCTCCTGCATGCCGTGATGGACGCGCTGCTCGGCGCCGCCGGGCTGGGTGACATCGGCACGCACTTCCCTCCCGAGGATCCCGCCTACCGGGACGCGGACAGTCTGGCGCTGCTGCGCCGGGTCGGAAGCATGCTGGCCGCCTCCGGGTGGACGGTGAGGCACGTCGACGCGGTGGTGCTCGCGGAGGCACCCAGGATCGCTCCGCACGCCGTCCGGATGCGGGAGGCGATCGCCGGCGCCCTGGCCATCGCCGTCGAGGCGGTGAGCCTGAAGGCCACGACGGCCGAGGGGTTGGGCGCGGTGGGACGGGGGGAGGGGATCACGGCGTATGCGCTCGCCACAGTCTCGCGGACCGGGTGATCCGCCCCTCCCGCGCCTGCTCTTCCTCGAGCGCGCGGCGCTGGTCGAGCCCGTTTCGGTGGAGGTGGACCGCCCGGGGGCGGTCCATCCCCGCGTGACGGGATTCTGGCGGGCGGACGCGTTTCACCGGGTCGTGAAGATCGTGGAGACGCGGTACGAGTACGGGGAGATGCACGTCCGCGCCGTGACCGAGGACGGGGCGGTGGACCTCCGGCGGCACCGCGTCCGCGACGCGCGTACGATGCGGACCCGCATGGTCTGGGAGCTGTGCGCCGAGCTGGACACGATCGACATCTCCCGTCCCCTCTGACCATGGCCCTGCGGCTGCACAACACGCTCAGCAAGCGCGTCGAGCCCTTCCTGCCCCGGGAGCCCGGCCGGGTCGGCCTGTACGTCTGCGGCCCCACGGTCTACGACAACGCCCACATCGGGCACATGCGCGCGGCCCTCGTCTTCGACGTGCTGCGGCGCTACCTGGAGGCCGGTGGCCTGCGCGTGCGCCACGTCCAGAACATCACCGACGTCGAGGACAAGATCATCGCCAAGGCCCAGGCCGAGGGGGTCAGCCCGGAGGAGATCACCGCGCGCTACAGCGCGGAATACCACCAGGCCCTGGCCGCGCTCAATGTCCTGCCGCCGGAGATCGAACCCCGGGCCACTCAGCACATCCCCGAGATGATCGAGATGATCCGCGGGTTGATAGACGGCGGCTACGCCTACTACGCCGAGGGCGACGTGTACTTCGATGTGGCAAAGCTCCCGGAGTACGGCAAGCTGTCCGGCCGTGTCCTGGAGGAGCTGCGGGTGGGGGCGCGCGTCGAGCCGGGGGAGTTCAAGCGCCACCCGGCCGACTTCGCGCTCTGGAAGCGGGCGAAACCCGGCGAGCCCAACTGGGAGAGCCCCTGGGGCCGCGGGCGCCCGGGCTGGCACATCGAGTGCTCGGCGATGTCCCTCAAGTACCTGGGGATGGGCTTCGACATCCACGGCGGCGGCGACGACCTCATCTTCCCGCACCACGAGAACGAGATCGCGCAGTCGGAGGCGTATGCGCGGAGCGAGCCCTTCGCCCGCTACTGGCTGCACAACGCGATGGTCATGGTGCGCGGCGAGAAGATGAGCAAGTCGCTCCAGAACTACTTCACGGTCTCCGAGGCGCTGCGCCGCTTCCCGCCCGAGGTGGTGCGGCTCGCCCTCGTCTCCGTGCACTACCGCAAGCCCATCGACTTCGACCTCGCCCGCTTCGAGGAGGCGGCGAAGGCCCTGGACCGGATCCGCGCCGCGATCTCCTCCGCCGCAGCTGTGCGCGCGCAGGCCGCGCCGGGGCATCCCGGGACGCCCTCGCAGACGCTGGGCGCGGCCGCGGGGGAGGGGGCTGAGCGGTTCGAGGCCGCGATGGACGACGATCTGAACACGTCGGGGGCTCTTGGCGCCATCTTCGATCTCGTCACCGCGATCAACCGCGAGACAGATGCGGTGATGAAGGGTACCGCGGCCGCCGAGACGCTGCGCCCCGGGCTGGACCAGGCAGGGGATGCCCTGCAGCGCATGCTGGGGATCCTCGGGATCCACCTCGCGCCGCCGTCCGAGGACGTCCGCGTCACCGAGCGCGTCCGCTCGCTGGTCGCGACCCTCCGGAAGGACGCCGGCCACCTCTTCTCATCGGAACCGGGGCAGTCCCTGGATGAGCTGATGAGATACGTACTCGAGGGACGCCAGCGCGCGCGCGCCTTGAAGGACTTCGCCACCGCGGACCGCATCCGTACCCGTCTCTTCGAGGCAGGGGTCCACGTGGAGGATCTGCCCACCGGGTCCCGCTGGCGCGTCGTCGGGACCGACGGCCGGACCTCGTAGCCGATGGACCGGGAGGACGACGAGAGCAGCGTCATCCCCGGCCGGCGGGCGGTGCTCGAGGCGTTGCGCGCCGGCCGTCCCATCCGGAAGATCCTTCTCTCCCGCACCGCTCACGGCGGGACCGTTCGCGACCTCGTCCTCGAAGCCCGCCGCCGCGGGATCGTCGTCCAGTCGGTGGACCCTCACCGGCTCGCGGAGCTGTCCCGCGCGCCCCATCAAGGTGTCCTCGCCCTCACCGCGGTCCGCCCCTCGGCCTCCGTCGCCGGTATCCTGGCCGCGGCGGCTGTGAAGGAAGAGCCGCCGCTCATCCTCGTCCTCGACGGCGTGGAGGATCCCAGCAACCTGGGCGCGTTGATCCGGACCGCCGACGCCGCCGGCGTCCACGGGGTGATCATCCCCAAGCACCGCGCAGCCGGCCTCACCCCCGCGGTGGCGCGTGCCTCGGCCGGGGCGGTCGAGCACGTCCCTGTCGCCGTGGTCACCAATCTCGTGCGGGCCCTGGAAGAGTTGAAGGGGGCGGGGGTGTGGATCGCCGGCGCCGACCCCGCGGGACCCGAGATGTACAACGCCGCCCGGCTCGTGCCCCCGCTGGCCCTCGTCATGGGCGGCGAGGGACGGGGGCTCTCCCGCCTGGTGAAGGAACACTGCGACCTGCTCGTCCGTCTTCCTATGCGGGGGAAGGTCGCGTCGCTGAACGTGTCCGTGGCAGCGGGCGTGCTTCTGTTTGAGGTCGTTCGGCAGACGGAAGGCGGGACCCGGTGAAGCGGGCGCTGGCCGGTCTCATCATCCTGTTCGCGGGGTTCTCGGCGGGGGCGATCACGGCGGCTGTCCGCACCTGGGACCTCCACGACGGCCGGATCTTCCCTGGAGTCTCCATCGAAGGTGTGCCGGTCGGCGGATTGACCCCCGCCGAGGCGGCCGAGGCCCTCGGGCCGGCCGTGCAGGCCGCCCTGAGCCGCACGATGGTCCTCCATCTTGCCACCGAAGAAGCGGTCTTCACCCACGCCGAGCTGGGACTGCGTCCTGCGGCCGGCGCCGCTGTCCAGCGGGCGTTCTCCATGGGCAGGGAGGGCTGGTGGTGGCAGCGCGTCGCCACGCGCCTCCGGCTGGCTCTGGGAGGGGCGTCCGTGCCGCTCCGGTACGAGCTGGACCGGCGGGCGCTGCGGCGGCTGATCGCGAGCCTCTCCCGCGAGATCTCGCCGGTGCCGGTGGACGCGGAGGTAGCCGTCGTCCGCGGCCAGGTGATCCTGGTCCGCCCGGGCCGGCCGGGCCGCTCCCTCGACACCGAGGCGACCGTCCTCCGGATCGCCGCCGCGATCACCGCGGGCGCGACCGACGCCGACGCCGCCGTCGCAGTCACCGATCCCGTCTTCTCCACCGCGGAAGCCGAGGCGCTGCGCGGCGTGCTCGCTCGGGTGACGACCGTGGTGGCCGCCAACCCCAACCGGACCTATAACATCGAACTGGCCGCCTTCGCCGTCAGCGGGCGGCTCCTGCCGCCCGGCGCGGTCTTCTCATACAACGCCGCGGTGGGTCCGCGTACCCAGGAGCGCGGGTTCCGGCCGGCGCCGGTCCTCATCGACGGCGAGCTGGTGCCGGGGGACGGGGGCGGGATCTGCCAGGTGAGCAGCACCCTGTACAACGTCGCGGTGCTCGCCGACCTCGAGATCCTCCGGCGGGCGAATCACAGCCGCCCCGTGCCTTACCTGCCCATGGGCCGCGACGCCACGGTCGTCTACGACACACTCGACCTGCGCTTCCGGAACACGAGCGGCCACCACATCCTGCTGTGGGCCGAGGTCCGGGGCCGGGAGCTGATCGTCACGGCGTTCGGCACGCCGCCGGCGGGCCGCACGGTGGAGATCGTCACCGAGGCGGCGGAGATCGAGCCGCCGGAAGGGACCGTGACCAAAGAGGATCCCGAGCTGGACGAGGGCACCGTGGTGGTCCGGGACCCGCTGCCCGGCTACCGCGTGACCACCCGACGTGTGGTCGTGATGGACGGGATCGAGGTGCGGCGCGATGTCGTCGGCACGAGCCTGTATCGTCCGGTGCCGCGGACGCTGCGGATCGGCGTGCGCCCGGGGGCGCGCGTCCTCGAGGCGCCGTGACCGCACAGATGACGCACAATCTTCTTGACGCAGTATGAGCCCGTTCGTATAATTACGCCGAACCTTCGTCGCGGAGGCGAGAATGGCTCTAGCCCGTCGTGAAGCTCCGTCGTACTCCGAGATGCTCGATGAAGAACTCGTTGCCAGCGCGAAGGGCGGCGATGATCACGCCAGCGAATTCCTCATCAATAAGTACCGCAACTTCGTCCGCGTAAAGGCCAAGGCCTATTTCCTGATCGGGGCCGACCGCGAAGATATCATCCAGGAAGGGATGATCGGGCTCTACAAGGCGATTCGCGACTTCCGGGCGGACAAGCTCTCGTCCTTCCGCGCGTTCGCCGAGCTGTGCATCACCCGCCAGATCATCACCGCGATCAAGACGGCCACGCGGCAGAAGCACATCCCGCTGAACTCGTACATCTCGCTGAACAAGCCGATCTACGACGAGGACTCGGACCGCACGCTGCTGGACGTCATCAGCAGCATCAAGGTGAGCGATCCGGAGGAGCTCGTCATCAATCAGGAAGCCTCGGCCACGATGCGCGAGCGCATCCGCAAGAACCTCAGCGAGCTGGAGTGCCGCGTGCTGACTGCCTACCTGGAAGGGAAGTCCTACCAGGAGATGGCCAACGAGCTGAACCGGCACGTGAAGTCGATCGATAACGCGCTCCAGCGGGTCAAGCGCAAGCTCGAGCGCAACCTGGAAGGCGAAGAAGACTAGCGGACTCGTCCGAACATGATCGTCCGGGGATGAGGGCGACCTCATCCCCGGCGTGTTTGTGGAGCGGCCCCGAGATGCTGCGCATCCAGTGCCCGACCTGCCGCCGGCAGTTCCTGCAGCTGGCCTCCGCCGAGGACGCCGGCGTCGTCTGCCCGTACTGCGGCACCGTGTTCCAGCCGAGAGAAGAAGAGCTGGTCGATCCGGAAGATGACTGAGGGCAAGACCGGCCCCCCGCCGACCGCCCGGGAGCCCGTGGTCCCGTCAGGCCGTGAGGTGCTGGCCCGCTGCCGCACCGCGACGGGCGACTGGCAGCTGCAGAGACGGAACGGCCATTACGAGATCATCTGCAATGGCGTCTTCCTCATGGCCGGTTACAATGGGGACTCCGAGCGCAGCCTGGCCCACGCAGCGCTCGCAGGGGCAAGAGGCCGGGCGCTGCGTGTACTTGTCGGCGGACTCGGCATCGGGTACACTCTCCAGGCCGTGCTGGAGGATCCGCGCGTCGTGCGGTGCGACGTCGTCGAGATCGAGCCGCTGATCGCCGCCTGGCACCGCGACTACTTCGCCCCGCTGTGCGGCCGCCCGCTGGAGGATCCCCGGACCCGCTTGATCGTCGCCGACCTGTACGACCTCCCCCTCGAACGAGGGGCCTACGACGCCATCCTGCTGGACACCGACAACGG
>DASUAK010000249.1:0-2725 GCA_035763845.1 bacterium
GCCAGCGCGAGCACGGCCGGGTCGGTGCGCGGGAAGTGCTTGCGCAGGTGCGTCACGGCCTGCGCCTGGTCCCGCCGCATCAGCTCGTTGGCCTTGTTCACGGCCCGGATCCAGCGCCGCAGCACGTCCCCGTTCTGGTTCGCGAAGACGTTGTGCACCGCGATGCCGGTGTACATGAAGTTGTCCAGCTCCGGCACGTCGCCGGCGGACGACTTGACGACGACCATGCCGAAGCCGTCCCGCTCGGCCAGGTACGGGGTGGGCGCGGAGAGGTGGAAGGCGTCGATCTGCTTGGTGCGCAGGGCCGCCAGCAGGTTGGCGCCGCCGCCCGCGGCGATGATCTGCACGTCGCGGTCGGGGTTCAGCCCGGCGCGCCGGACATAGTAGCGCATGTAGACGTCGGTGGCCGCGCCGGGACTGGTGATGCCCAGCTTGAGCCCCTTCAAGGCGGCGAAGCGCTGGGCGATCGGCGTGCTGCGGCTGATGTTGAGCCGCTGGGCGACCTCCGGGTGCATCACCATGTCGAGCGTGACGCGCCGGGTCAGGTTGTAGACGAAGAGGATCTGCCGGCCCTGCTTGCGCAGGTTGACGGCTTGGAACGGGTCGGCGTCGAAGAGCTGCACCTGCCCGGAGACGAGCGCGGCGATGCCGAGGGCCCCGCTGTCCACCTCGGTCAGCTCGAGATCGATCCCCTCCTCGGCCATGAAGCCGGCCGCCTCGGCGATGTACACGGGCGCCATGAACAGCGTGCCGGTGTGGGCCTCGCGCAGCCTGACGCGCGGACCCTGCGCGGAGGCCACCGCCGAGAGCCCCGCCACGGACAGGAGCACCAGGACGGCCAGCGCGGCCGTCCATCGTCCACGATGCATCACATCCCCACCTCCCCGAGTATGGCGCGGCGGCCGCCCCTCACGGCACGTCGCGCGTGCTGCCGTGCTTCGGATTCCAGCGCATGAGATGCGCACCGAGCAGGTTGATGCCCAGGTTCATGACCAGGACCACGACGAGCAGGGTGAAGATCCCGGCGAAGAGGCCGGGGGTGTCGAGCCAGCCGGCGGCGCGGCTGATCAGATGCCCCACGCCGCGGTTGCTCGAGATGAACTCGCCGACGATCGCGCCGATCATCGCCTGGGGCACGGTGATCTGGAGGGCGGCGATGATGAAGGGCGTCGCCGCAGGGAAGATCACCTTGCGCACGAGGTCCCACTCCGAGGCCCCCATCACCCGCGCCACCGACAGCAGCTGCGGCGGCGCGGAGCGCACGCCGGCGATGGTATTGATGAACACGATGAAGAACACCATCACCGCGGCCACGGCGATCTTCGAGGTGATGCCGATCCCGAACCAGAGGATGAACAGCGGCGCCAGCGCGATGCGCGGGATGCCGTAGAAGCCGACGACGAAGGGCTCGACGATGCGGTACACCCACTCCACGCGCGCCAGGGCGAAGCCCATGATCAGGCCCGCCGAAGCGCCGATGAGGTAGCCGACCGTCGCCTCGATGATCGTGAACCTCATGTGGTAGAAGAGCTGCTCCTTCGTCACCATCGCCCACAGGGAGGCGGCGATGGCGGAGGGCTTGCTCACGAAGAACTGGTCCACGATCCGCCCGCTGCTCAGCTCCCAGCCGAGGAAGAATAGGGCGGCGAAAGCCAGCCGACCGGCCAGCGTGACGAGCCGCTCGCGCCGCGCCCGCCCGGCCTCGCTGCGCTCCACCTGCTCGAGCAGTCTCGAGCGGGTGCCGGGTCCCGCGGGGGGCCGGCCGATCGCCGCGTCACGCGTTGCCATGCAGCTCTCCCTCCCCGTCCACGGTGGAGATCTCTTCCTTGAGGTCGCGCCACAGCCGGTCGTAGAACGCGGGGAACTGCGGGTCGGCATGGATCCGGAAGACGTCCCGCGGCCGCGGCAGCGGCACGGAGTACACCTGCTTGATCGTCCCGGGCGCCCGGCTGAAGAGGACGATCTCGTCCGACAGGGCGATCGCCTCCACGAGATCGTGGGTGACGAAGATGATCGTCTTGCCGGTGCCCTCCCACAGGCGCAGCAGCTCGTCCTGGAGGATGACCCGCGTCTGCGCGTCCAGGGGCCCGAACGGCTCGTCCATGAGGATGACGTCGGGCTCGTAGATCAGCGTCCGGATCAGAGCCGCGCGCTTGCGCATCCCGCCGGAAAGCTCGTGGGGGTAATGGTGCTCGAACCCGGCCAGGCCCACCTTCTTGATGTAGGCGTGGGCGCGGTCCAGCCGCTCCTCGGGCGCGATGCCGCGGAACTCGAGGGCGACCTGGACGTTCTCGAGGAGAGATCGCCAGGGCAGGAGGTTGTCGTCCTGGGTGATGTAGCCCACGTCGGTATTGATGCCGTCCACCGGGCGGCCCTTGTACTCCACCACCCCCTCGGTGGGGCGGAGCAGGCCCGCCACCATGTTGAGCAGGGTGGACTTCCCGCAGCCCGAGGGGCCCACGAAGCTGACGAACCGGCCCTGCTGGATGGCGAGGCTCACGCCGTGCAGCGCCATGAAGGCGCGCCGGCGCCGCCGCTCCGAGCGGGCGACGAATACTTTGGAGACGTCCCGGGCCTCGATCACCCCGGCGGAACCGGTCAACGGCCACCTCGTTGGACGTACGGGAACGGGTCGCGGGCGCGACCCTTGACCGCATAGTTGGCCGGGCAGGGAGGCATTTCCTCTCCGCGAACTCAGCCCTCCGTGCGCCGCTGCGGCTGGGGG
>DASUAK010000250.1:0-2230 GCA_035763845.1 bacterium
GTGACCCCCGGGATGCGGATCGAGCAGGAGGAGATCTTCGGCCCGGTCACCGACATCATCGAGGCGGCGAATCTGGACGAAGCGGTGCGCATCCTGAACGGCGTGCAGTACGGGCTGTCCGCGTCCATCTTCACCCGGGACATCAACCGGGCGATGCGGGCCATCGACGACATCTTCACCGGCATCGTCTACGTCAACCACGGCACGATCGGGGCCGAGGTGCACCTGCCCTTCGGCGGCACGAAGAACACCGGGAACGGCCACCGCGAGGGCGGCATCCAGGCGCTCGACGTCTTCTCCGAGTGGAAGGCCGTCTACGTGGACTACAGCGGCCGGCTGCAGAGGGCGCAGATCGACAAAGACTGATGCGAGCCCTCCCTCTGGTCCTCATCGCGGCGCTGGCGTTCGCGCCGGCGCGGAGCGTCTCCGGAGGACCGGCCGCCCCCGCCGCCCCTTCCCGCGCGGAGTGGGAGGCCCTCGCCGTCCGCTACCGGGCGATCCTGCTCCGCGACCCGGATGACGCCCACGCCCGCTACAGCCTGGCCATCGTGCACGCGCACGAGGGGCGCGTGATGGAGGGCTACCGTGAGCTGCAGGCCGTGGACCGCCGGCTCGGCGCCCGGCGCGATGTCTTCTCGGTGCAGGTCGTCGCCGACGCCCAGCGCATCCTGGCCGCGCGCCCCAACCACGTGCCCTCCCGCTACCGTCTGGCCTTCGCCCTGTGGTTCCAGGGCCGCAAGGACGAGGCCCGGGCGGAGCTGGAGCGTCTCGTCGCTCTCGAGCCCGAGCATCCCTGGTCCCTGGGCTACCTCGGCTACGCGTACGCCGACGCGGGGGACCTCGACACCGCGGTGGCGCTGTGGGAGCGCGGGATCGCCCTCGACCCGGCCAACGCCGTCCTGCATTACGTCCTCGCCCTGGCCTACACCCGCAAGGGGCAGCTGAAGAAGGCCGCCGCCCACTTCGCCGCGGCATACCGGGACCGCACGCTGCGCGACTACGTGAAGGATCAGGAGGGGCGTTGAGTGATGCCTTCGGCGCCCCTCATCCTGCTGCTGATCGCCGCCCTGGCCGGCACTGCGCGCGGGGCGGCAACCCCGGCCGCCCCGCGGATTGAGCTGCGCGCCGACGAGGTGACGGTCCGGGGCGGCGGCGAGGTGATCGAGGCCCGCGGGTCGGTGCGCATCACCGACGGGCGCAGCGTGGTGCGGGCCGGCCGAGCCCGCTACAGCGTGCGCACCCGCCGCATCGAGCTCGCCGGCGGCGTGGCGGTGGACTCCTCCGAGGGCGACCTGCGCGCCGGGCGCGCGCTGCTGCACCTCGGCGCCGACCGCCGCATCACGGGCGTGGAGGCTTCGGAGGGAGCCGCCCTCACGGCGGGCGGCAGGCGCCTCGAGGCGGAGCGGGTCAGCTACACGATCGGCGGTCCGTCCGCGACGGCCTCCGGCAATGTCAGGCTGCGTCTGCCTCCGGACATCGTCGCCTCCGGCGACCGGCTCACGCTGCGCGGCGCCGTGGCGGTCCTCGAGGGCGGGGCGAAGGTGGAGACCGCCGAGGGGGCGATCGAGGGCCAGACGATCGAGGTCGCCGAGCGCGACCGGACGGCGTTCGTGCGCGGGGGCGTGCGCGCGGCCTTCGGCGAGATGCGCATCACCTCGAATGCGGCCACGCTCTACGGGCGGGAGCGCCGGGCTGTGTTCCGGGACAACGTGACGGTCGTACAGCCGGGGCGGACGATGAAGGCCTCGCTCGTCACGGTCTTCATCGACGAGAAGCGCCTCGTGGCCGAGGGCGAGACCACCATCCGGATCGACGAGGAGCGGCCCGGCCCATGAAGGCCGCGGTCTACACCGGGCACGGCGGGCCGGAGGTCATCCGCCTGCAGGAGATGCCCACCCCGACGACCGGGCCGGCCGACGTGCTCGTGCGCGTCCGCGCCACGGCCCTGAATCACCTCGACCTGTGGATCCGCCGCGGCCTTCCGCATCTGCGCGTGTCCTTCCCCCACATCGCGGGCGCCGACGTCGCGGGAGTGGTCGAGCGCGTGGGCGGGGCCGTGCAGGGGGTGGCCGAGGGGCAGGAGGTGATGATCGCGCCGGGGATCAGCTGCGGGGCGTGCCGCGCGTGCCTCGCCGGCGAGGACAACATGTGCGCGCAGTACCGCATCCTCGGCGAGCACCGTCACGGCGGGCTCGCCGAGTTCGTCGCCGTCCCCGCGATCAACCTCATC